>DASQHH010000796.1:0-6798 GCA_035632195.1 Vicinamibacterales bacterium | reverse complement strand
CGGCGCGCGCTACAGCGTGCGGCACGGACTCACGTCGCTGGACCTCGCGGCGCTGCGCTACTCGGTGTCCGGGCTGGTGCTGCTGCCGAACTTCGTCCGCCTCGGGATGCGCGACCTCGGGGGACTCGGCTGGCGGCGCGCTGTCGCGCTCAGCTGCTTCGCGGGATCGCCCTACGTGCTGGTGTTCTTCCTCGGCCTGACGTTCGCGCCTGCGTCGCACGGCGCCGTGCTGAATCCCGGCATCGTGCCGTCGGTGGTCTTCATCGGCCTCGTCGCGCTCGGGCGGCAGCAGTTCTCCGCCGCCCGCGGCGCGGCGCTCGCGATCATCGTCGCCGGGCTCGTGCTTGTCACCGGCTCGTCGTTTTCGCTGCGCGGACCGGTGCTCGCCGGCGATGCGCTGCTGTTCCTGACCGGCATCAGCTGGGGCCTGTTCACGCTGTTCGCGCGCGTGTGGGACGTGCGGCCGCTGCAGGCGGCGACGATCATCTCCGTGCTGTCGATGAGTTATCTGCCGGTCTACTTTGCGTTCTTCTATCACGGCTTCGCGTCGGTGTCCGCGCTGCACATCGCGTCGCAGGCGGCGTTCCAGGGCCTGCTGATGTCGTTCGCGGCGATGTCTCTGCTGACGTTCGCGGTGCGCCGGCTCGGCGCACAGCTGACGTCGCTCTTCAGCCCGCTGATTCCGGTGATGACCACGCTGCTGGCGGTGCCGCTGCTCGCGGAGATTCCGACCCCGTCGCAGTGGCTCGGCGTCGGCATCGTCGCGGCGGGAATGGTGACCGATTGGCGGCTTTCGTCCTGACGCGCGCGGCGGCGGACGATGCCGCCGCCATCGCCGCGATCCGGAACGCGGCGGCGGATCATCTGACGGCGGCCTTCGGCTTCGGCCACTGGACGCAGACCGTCAGCGAGCGCGGCGTCGCGTCGACGTACCGCTTCGCGCGCGTCTACGTCGGACGGGAGCGCGGGACGCCGGCCATCACCCTGTCGCTGCAGACGCGCAAGCCGTGGGCGATCGATTTGAAGTGCTTCACGCCGGTCGAGCGTCCCGTGTACCTGACGAATATGGCCGTCGCGCCGCCGTTCCAGCGGCAGGGCATCGGACGCGGCAGCCTGGAGTCGGCCATCGCGGTCGTGCGCGACTGGCCCGGCGACGCGGTCCGCCTCGACGCCTACGACGCGCCTGCGGGCGCCGGCGACTTCTATCTGCGCTGCGGGTTCCGCGAGGTCGGCCGGCGCGTCTACCGGCGCACGCCGCTCCGGTATTTCGAGTGGATTCTGTGAAAGGGCCCTTGACCGCCGACGCTACAATGCGCCTTGCGCAAAGGAGAGCGGCGGTCATGAGCCAGACGCGCGTCCGGGTGTCGTTCGTCGACGGCACCGTCGAGATCGAAGGGTCCGAGGCGTTCGTGCGCGAACAGCTCGAGGCATTCGGTGCGCCGATTCGCGCGGGGCTCGCGAAACACACGACCGGGGCTGCCGGCGCGGTCGATGTGGGCGGCATCTTCAGTACCGCCGGCAACGGCTCTCTTCAGATCGTGCCCGACATCCCGGGCGACACCCGCTCGCAGAAGATGGTCAACGCGGGCAAACTGCTGGCGTACGGCGCTGCCCGGCTTCAGAACCGGAGAACCATTCGGTTCGCCGAGATCAGGGCCGCGTGCAGGGCCCACCGCTGCTACGATCCCAGGAACCTGGCGACGACGCTGAAAAAGGCGCGAAGCGCGTTCGTCTTCGGCGGTCGCTACCATCATCAGACCATCGCGCTGACCGAGTCGGGCGTGAAGGATGCCGAGACGATGGTCCGGATGCTCCTGGAGCCTGTTCTCCCTGCCGGCCAGCCTCCCGCTCTTGTGTAATGAACACACAGTCTTGCAAATGCTGCCTCCGCTCTTATCGTGCGGCCTCGCGGTCTTCTCGAGCGGTCGAATAGTCTCGTCCGAAGGCATCACAGTCTTGCTGGATGCCCGCAAGATCTTGTCGAACTGGCTCAATCTCTTCTCGAATGGCTTCGCGCTCTTCTCGGCATGTTGTGGTCTCTTGTGGTTCGACCTGAATCTCTTACCGGACGACGCTCCGGTCTTACGGTCTTGGTTTCCCGTCTTATCGAACGCGTTCAGGAGGGCCGCATGAAGGCTCGTCTGTCAGCTCTGGCCATCGCCGGCGCACTCACGGTCCTCGTCGGAGCGCAACAACCGGGACCCCGAAGCCCCATCGTGGTCCAGGGCGCGATGCCGTCGGAGACCGAGCGCTTCGTTTCCCGTCTCGAGCATGCGACGCCGGAGCGTGCCGGTGGCTGGACGTTCTGGCGCGGGGACATCGACGGCTATCCCGTCATCGTGTCTCGCACGCTGAAGGGCATGGAAAACGCCGGCGCGGCCACGGCCATCGCCATCGAGCGCTTCCACCCGGCAGCGATCATCAACCAGGGCACGGCGGGCGGCCACGATCCGTCGCTGCATCTGTACGACATCGTGCTCGGCGTCACCGCGGTCAACATCGGGTCGTTCCGCAGCCCCGTTCGCGAGAAGGGCAGGGGCACGAACCCGTTGCAGTGGATGCCGCTCAACCTGATGGCGTCGGAGGGCAGCGCGGGCTACGACCCGAACGCGCGCCGCGTCGCGAAGTTCGACGGCGACGCGCGGCTGCTCGCCACTGCCCGCGGGGTAAAGTCGTACGCGAAGGGGCGCGTCGTGGACGGCGTCATCGGCAGCAGCAACATCTGGAACGACGAGCTCGACCTCATCGCACGCTATCACGCGGATTTCGGCACATCGGTCGAGGAGATGGAGACGGCGTCGGCCGCGCAGATATCGGGACTCTACGGTGTGCCGTTCCTCGGCATCCGCGTCGTGTCGGACAACGCCACGAACGGCGGCGCGTACGACGGAAAGACGGGCGAGGCCTGCGAAGACTTCGTCTTCGACGTCGTCCGCGCGTACGTCACGTCGCTTCGGCGGTAGCCGCGCCCATGGAAACCGTGACACGAGGACGTTCCGAGGCTAGAAGCGCGTGGGGCCGGTCGGGCTGCACGCGTGTCACGCTGGAGGAGGCCCGCGAAGAGGTGTTGGGCGACGCGTTGACGCTGGCGTGGCAGAATTCGGGCGCTCGGCTCAAGCCTCGCGCTCCAGGAAGAGCGGCGAAACGAAAGAGGAGATCGAGATGAAGCGTGCGCTGATCGTTGTGTCCATCGTCGCGTCGACGGTCCCGGCGTTCGCGCAGCGGCGCGCGGCCGATGGCGTCGCCCTCAACGACGAAGGACTGCCGCAGTACTCGACCTTCTCGCTGTGCGCCATCGATCCGGCGACGGGGCAGTCCGGCGCGAGCGTTACGACGCGCGTGCCGTTCGTCGGCCGCGCCGTGCCGCACGTCCGCGCCGGCGTCGGCGCCGTCTGCACCCAGGCCTCCACCGTCGTCGAATACGGCCCGCGCGGGCTCGACCTGCTCGCGAAGGGCGTCGAGCCGAAGGACGTCCTCCAGCAGCTGTTGAGAGACGACGAGCAGCGCGAGTCGCGGCAGGTTGGTGTCATCGACATGAAGGGGCGATCCGCCGCGCACACCGGCAAGAACAACGGCAACTGGGCCGGCAGCCGCCAGGGGAAGAACTACACCGTCCAGGCGAACATCATGGTCGGCCCCGAAGTCGTCGACGCGGTCGCGTCGACGTTCGAAGCGTCGGAAGGCACCGGCATGCCTCTCGCCGAGCGGATGATTCTTGCGATGGAAGCCGGCTACGCGAAGGGGGGCGACCGCCGCTGGGGCAATCTGCAGTCGGCCGCGATCAAAATCGCGGACCCGAACGACCCCGGGCGCGGCGGCGACTACATCGCGCTCGCGATCGAGGTCGGCGAAAATCCGGAGCCGGTCGCCGAGATGAAGCGCATCTACTACACGACGGGCCGCCGGCTCGGCTACCGGTCGTTCTCGAGAGTCGAAGGGCCCGACGTCGTCGAGCTGAAGCGGATGCTGCACGGCGTCGGCGCGTGGCGGCCGCAGCTGGCGGCGTTTCCCGAACCGCCGGCGTCCACGAACACGCCGAAGATGCAGGAGCTGCGCAAGACGAATCAGGCCGAGTACGACCGCATCGTCGCGGAGAACCGCAAGGCCACCGCCGACTACAACCGCGACTTCGGGACGTTCGACGAGGAAACGGTCGCTGCGGTGGACACGTTCCGCAAGGACCACGCGCTGGACTACCAGGGCGACGCGCCCGGCCTGGTCGACGCGCGGCTCATCGCGGCGCTGCGCGCCGCCTACTTCGAAAAGAAGAAAGGGAAGTGACGCCGCAGTCGTCTGATGTGCTACGATGTGCTACATGAGCACGACGGAAACGGTCGGCGTGCGGGAACTGCGGCAGAACGCCAGTGTGTACCTGCGGCGCGTGCAGGCCGGCGAGACGATTGAAATCACCGACCGCGGCGTGCCGGTGGCGATTCTGGCGCCGGTGCCGCGGCCGATGACGAAGCTCGATCAGCTGATCGCGGAAGGCAAGGCGACGCCGGCGAAGGGCGACCTGCTCGACCTGAAAGGACCGCGAAAGAAGATGCCCCGGGGATGGGTCGATCGCGAGCTTCGACGGCAGCGCGCGGATCGGAAGCTCTGAGTGTCAGAACCGGTCTCCGCCGCGCCCATCTACCTGGACTCGTCCGCTCTGTTGAAGCTCGTGTTCGACGAACCGGAGTCGGGCGCCCTCGAGAGGTTTCTGCGCGACAGGCCGCTGCGCGCCTGCAGCGTGATAGGGCGCGTCGAGGTGATGAGAGCGGCGCGGCGCGCCGAGGACCCCGTCGTGCAACGGCACGCGCGGACCGTCGTCGACGGAGTCGCGCCGATTCGCCTGGACGACGCACTCGTGAGGCGCGCCTGCGAGCTGCACCCGCTGGGTCTGCGAGCCCTCGACGCAATCCATCTCGCATCGGCGCTTGCGCTCGAACCCGACATCGCAGGAATGGTCGTGTACGACAAGGAGCTGTCGAAAGCAGCGGGCGCCGCAGGGCTGCGAACGTGGGCGCCTGCCTGACGCTCGGCTGAAGCCTCGCGCTCCGTTTATCGCTGCTGTTGCTGCGACGTCGTTCTCTTCACACCTGAGGCGAGATCCGCCTTCAGGACTTCCACCGCCTTCTCGATCTGCATGTCGCGTCCCTTGAGATGATCCGCGGGCGTGTTGTCGATGAACACGTCCGGTGGGACGCCGTAGTTCTCCATGTTCTGCCCCGTTGACGTCCAGACGCCGCTGCCCGGCGTCCGGATGGCCGAGCCGTCGAGCAGCGTGTACGACCCGGTCCCGATGACGGCTGCCATTGTCGGCACGCCGACGACCTTGCCGAGGCCGAGCGCCTTGAAGCCGGCGGGGAACATCTCCGCGTCGGACGCGGACCGTTCGTTCTGCATCACGACCATCGGCCCGTAGAAATTCTGCGGACGCGGCTGCTGGACGCCAGCGTCGCGCCCGAGCGTGTACTGATACTCGCGGCCCGCGAGAATCCCGAGCAGCTCCTGGTCGATGCCGCCGCCGCCGTTGAAGCGCTGGTCGATGACGAGCGCCTTCTTCGTGCGGTTCGCGGCGAGGTCGAGCTGGAACTGGCGCAGCGACGGCGCGTCCATCGCGCGGATGTGCAGGTAGCCGATGTCGCCGTCGCTCAGTTTCGCGACCATCTCGCGGCGGTCGTCGACCCAGCGCGCGTACTGCAGATCGCCGAACGCCTGCCCGTTCGCCGGTGTGACGGTCACGTCCCACGCGCCGTCCCGCGATGGTTTGTCGTTGATCAGGAAGTGGAACTTCGACCCCGACGCCATGGTGAAGTAACGCCAGTAGTTGTCGGACGTCTTCAGCTCGTGGTCGTCGACGGAGACGACGAAGTCGCCCGTCTTGATCTTCAGATAGTCGTGGTCCGCCGGGCCGTTCTTGTAGATGTGTCCGACCTTGTAGTAGCCGGCGGCATCGCTCACGAGATCGAAGCCGGGATAGCGTGTCTGCACGTCCGAGCGCATCGGATTGGGTCCGCCGCTGACGCCGGTGTGCGACGCGTTGAGGTGCCCGATCATCATCATCATCAACGTGTGCAGCTCTTCCTCGTCGACGACGTTGTCGAGCAGCGGCGCATACATTTCTTTGACCGCGTTCCAGTTGGCGCCGTGCATCCTGGCGTCGTAGAAGCGGTTCTTCATGATGCGCCAGCCCTCGTCGAAGACCTGCGCGCGCAGCGCCTTGTGATCGATCTCGAGGTTGAAGGTGTAGGTCACCTTCCGCGCGGTGGCGTTCGCGTTGCCCGCCGGCTGATCGCCAGCCTCGGCGTTTCCCGCCGCCGGCGCGCCGCCGCGGCCTCCGCGGCCCCCGCCGGCGGCCGGCGCGTTCGAGCCCTGCGCGTTGAGATTGATCGTCGCTGCGTAGAGATTCTCGCCCTGACGGAAGAACAGCGTCCGGCCGTCGCGTGCGAACACGATGGACGATCCGCCGCCGAAGCCGAATCCGCCGCCGCCGTTGCCGCGGCCGCCGCGTCCATCCGCAGCGGGCGCCGGAGGTACCCGCGTCTGCTGTCCGGTCTCCACGTTGACGACGAACATGCCGCCGCCGGCGGCCGGATCGTTTGCGCCGCCTCGTCCGCCGCCCGCGCCGGGATTGCCGACCGTCAACGCGACCGAATGTTCGATGGGCGCAGCGGTCAAATTGCCGATCACGGTGCCGGGGACGATCAGCCGCCGCGCGCGGCGCGCGAGACCGTTCCAGTCGATGCGGACGTCGGGCGGCGCTGCGTTGGCGCCGGCAGGGCCGCTTCCGCGGCCTGATCGGGCAGCCGCTTC
>DASQHH010000795.1:0-8479 GCA_035632195.1 Vicinamibacterales bacterium | reverse complement strand
GCGCGGGACAGCGCGGCGTGGCCGGGACTGAGCGCCGACTCGGCGGCGCGGACGCGCGCGGCGCGATCGAGCGCGCCAGCCCGGCCGGCACCCGGACCGAAGCCGTCCCGCAGGCTCGACCCGCCGCCGGTCGAGGTCCGCCGCAGCGCCTCCCAGGCGGCGCGATACTCGGCGCCAGCCTGCCAGACGCCAGGCGCGATGAGACCGGCGGCGAGCAGACCGTCGAGCCGCGTGACGACGCGCCAGCCCTGGCGGAAAGCGCGTGTGTCGACGCGCGGCGCCTCGACATCGTGGTGCTGGCGATAGGCGAGCGAGGGCGTGGTCACGGCGCCGGTTCCAGATCGCTCACCTTGTGCCACGACCGGAAGCGCGGCCATTCGACCTCGACGACGCCGCCCTGCTCGCCGTGCACGACGCCGATCGCGTCGCCGATTTCCGCCTGCGCCGCGCGCTGCCCTGGCGTCAGGCGGACGCGCGCGGCGGTCGCGAAGCCGGTCACGGCGGCGCGATCCCCAACAGCTTGCGGACCCGTCCGCAGAAGCCGCACGCCCGCCGCATCGGGCTCGGCGGCGGCGGCGGAGGCCTGACCTCCAGCATCGGCCGCGGTGGCTTCGGGATCGCCAGCGGGCGCGGGATCGGCGGCGGCGCGTGGCGGCCAGGGAAGCGGTAGAGATTCGCTGGTGGCATGCTGGTCTCCTGCTGGATTGTGAACGATCCGGCGCGTGCGCCCGTCCGGCAGCGTGACGTCGAACGGCGGCGGCCCGAGGTGGATCAGGCCCGGTCCTTTCGGCAGTTCGATCCACGCGCCGGTGTCGCCGTGGACGTAGCCCCACGGCAGGCCATCGTCGCCGGGCTCGGTCATGCGGCGGGGTCTCCTTCGTCGGGCGGTTGCCAGTCCCACTGGACCTCACTGGCCGCGTCAAAGATCGCCTGACAGGCCCGCTCGATTTCAATCCGGGCATAGATGCTGACCGGGCCGACCTCGCGCTGGACGATGGCGAGGACCGTCTCGATCAGGTCATCGTTCATGCGACGCGCCTGCGACCGTCCGGCAGGGGGTTCAGCGCGTCGAGCTGCTCGGGCGTGAGATAGCGCGGACGCGGCTCCGCCGGGACGGCGAGATCGTCCAGATACTCGTTTCGCGTACGAGTGGGCGGCACGAATTCCGACGTGTCGATCCGCTTCAGCAAGGTCGCGAACGGCTCGGAATTGGCGGAGACCGTCGCCAGGATGTCAGGCGGTAGCAGGCCGAGATGCTGAGGTGCCCATTGGGCGACCAGCAGCGCCAGTTTCCGTAGTGCCCAATGGTCGGACCGATAGCGGTTGACCTTGGCGAGGATCCCGTTCGCGTCGTCCCAATCGCTCCGCATGAACGCTACCCGCTCCGACCAGCTTGGTTCCGGCTCGGGCACGAAGCGCGGAGCCGTTCGCGTCGGCGTATCCCTGGCGGCGTGGAAATCCCGCAGCGCCTTTCGCACCCGTTCGGCGCTGGCGAGGCTCCGCAGCCTGACGAAAACGGCGCTGAGCGCCTCCTCCGTGAACCATTCGGCGGGCAGGTCATCGAGGCGCGGACGGAGGAACAGGATAGCGCGTTCAGGTGTCGAGCGACCGTTAGGAGGCACGACCTTCGCGTGCAGCGCCGCGATCCACTCGTCAGGCGTCATGGCGGGCCTCTTTTCTGTATTGAAGTGGAATGATTAAGCCCTCCCGCTCGCGGGAGGGTTGGGAGGGTTCTTTCTTCGGGGTTGTAGGGGTGCTTACCCCTACCTCTGGTGTGGCTATAGCTGTGGTCGCGCGCGCGCGTGCCATCCGTTTGCTATGGCACTTGCCATCGTCCGCCTTGGCATTTGCCATTCCCCAACGACTGGAAGCGCCCATCTTTCCAGCGGCTTGCCGTCGTTCGCTTATAACACGGGCCGACTCTCTCTCTGAGTCGATCCGAGAGTGCCTGTAGGTACCATCGTTGCCGACCTGGAAAAGCGCCATCACGGCGCCCGAAGAGCGGTGCCAATGCGGCATCGAGACCTTCGCGATCCGGGCCAGTTCGCGTTCGTTGGTGGGCAGTCCGCCGCGCTTGAAGTAGTGCATGATCAGCAGGATATAGATACCATGCTGCAACGTGCTCAGGTGCATCGTATCGGCGAGATAATCGCCGACATTGAACTTCATCCAGTGATCAAAGACGGCCATGGTCGTCCTACGGATCGGGATGCGACGGGGATGGATTACGGCCGTCCGTAGAGGCGGCATCGGCTATTTCGAGCAAGAACACAGTCATGTCCCCGCGCGCCCGGCGCCGCGCTTCATCGACTGCCTTCATCGCGTCCTCGGCGGCGGCTGAAGCCTGAGCCGCTTTGCGGAATTTTATCATTGCGTCATCAAGTAAATCCTGAAGGGTGGCATACTCGTAAGCGACCTTTTCATACACTTCCGCATCATCGTCGGGATCGTCCGCGTCGATGTATCCCTTAGCGGGCCCCGTCAGGAACTCTGGAATTGTGTAACCGGCGATCGCGAACAGGTCCGGTCCCCGCCTGCGTGGTTGCCGTTCCCACGTCTTGGTGGCGGCTTCCATGACAGCGTCCAGAACCAGCTTGACGAAGAAACCGGGGTCCGCCTGATACTTCGTGCCGACATAGGCGCGGAAGGCGCGGGCCTTGCCGCCGGTTTGTTTTTGCTCAAGCAAGAATGATCGCTTTTGCTCATTGAGATAGGCCGTAAGTTCAGACATCGCCCGCCTCCTTCATTATGCGCGAGATCAGTCTCGCGAATGCCTTCGCGCCTCGTTCCACGTCAGGCAGTCGTTCGGGTTCAAGGCGCAAACGATCGAGCCAAGCGCGGCGGAACGTATCGTCATCAAGACGCGCGCATATTCCGGCCAAGAATTCCTCGGATGCCCAGGCCGTGCAGCTCCGCCACACGCCTTCGCTCAGTCGCAACATGACCTCCCGTTTGTTCGCCTCAGCGGCGATCGCGTCCGCTTCCCGCTTCTTGAAGGCGGAATGAGCCTCGCCCAATGTCAACCGTTCCTCGACCACGAGATCGGCGAGGTCAGGCGCGTTCCGACGCAGTTCCGCCATCACCGCTTCGCTATTCGCGCTGACTTCCCGTTCCTGTTGGACGATCTTCAGGGCCTCGTCGAAGTGCTTACGTCCTGCCTTCACGTCCTCGGCTAGCGTGAGCGAATGATGGAGGATGGAACGGGCCTGCGAGAGGCGCATCGTGGAAAACCCTAAAGTTTCTTTAGAGTTTTCTGCCTTGCGTCCCCGCCCACCCCGTTCCGGCTGCGGATAGATGAACGCCAGTGCCATCGCCTGCTGACCCTTGGACAGATTGCGACGAGTGAGGTTGGCGGACACGATGAAGGCGCGGGCGTCCTGCCCATTCAACTGCGAGAATGTCGGCTCAACACCTGCTATTTCGCACGCGCGCAGGCGGTTGCGTCCGTCGATCAATACGCCTGCCGCGTCGGTCACGATCGACAGACGTAGGCCGTTCGTTTTGATGTCGTCGGCGAGCGCCGCGAGTTCGTCATCCGGTAACATAGGGAACGCTTCAGCAGCAGGATGAACTTCAGTCGGTCGCCAACCTGGACCCGGAACGAATTTTGTCTGGCTCACGCCGCCTCCTTCACGCGCCGCGCGCGCGGAATGTTCCACCTATCCAACAGTCCGAGGACTTCGCGAGCGTCGCGCGCGACCGCGACGCGGCAGGACGCGGCGAGGCAGGCGGCGAGCACGGATCGTTGCGCCTCGGACAGTTCGCCGTCGTCGGTTTTGATTTCTATCAAGAACGCTTCGCCGCGGTGCAGGAACAGCAGATCGGGAATACCCGCGACGATGCCGCGGCCGACGCGGATGCCGGGGACCTCGCCCGCATAGTTCGCGTGATCGACGGACCACCAGACGACGCCTGACCGGCTGACCTTGCCGGGCGGCGCGATCTCGATCGTCATCACGTCGGTGATCTGCTTCTGCAGCCCGTGCTCGGGCACGCGCGGCGGGGTCAACCGGAACGGGCGCCGAGCGGCCACTCAGGATACCGGCGTGATAGGGCGGCCCTTATAGCGATCGGTATATGTCGGCGATCCGGCTTCCAGCATGTCGAGTGTCAGCCATATGCGTCGCGCGTGCGCGATGCGCAGAAGTCGAGGCCAATGCTCGGCCGGGATGCCTTCGCTTTTCCAGCGGCTGACCGTGCTCTGATGGACGCCCAGCAGCGTCGCGAGTGTTTGATTGTCGCCGAGATCGACCAAAATCGTTTTGTGGTCCATGCAAGGACCGTAAAACGCGCGTCATCGGCGCGTCAAAGCGAAGCACCGCACTAAAGGAGTCATTCAACAGTATTTCGGTTTCACCTGGCAGATCAATAACTTACCTGGCGAAGCTTATAATTGGGGGCACAACGATACAGCACAGATAAGAGGCAATAAGAAGCAATCAAGGGCGGTTAAAATCGGAGGCGGACGAAACTTATTTTTCCCATATTGCGCCCGGCGAAAAGCGGTGCAGAATGTCCAGGTGGCGAAGCACTGCTGGTGCCGACGCCGTTGCTTAGGGGATGAACCTCAATCATGCCAAGCCAGGAACGCGGCCCAGGGCCAGCCACGATCGAGCGCGTCATCGCCGCATGGCAGCGGGCGCAGGCCCGCCTCGACGAGGACGACATGCTGGCCGGGGATGAGCAGGTCGTCAACGTCGCGTTTCCGGCGGAAGAGACCGGACGCGAGCAGGCCGACATGGAGGTTGATGGCGTGCTGCGGCGTATCGTCTCCGCCATGCTCTTCGCCTCATTACGCGAGACGGAGGCGGCGGACCTCGCGAAAGCAATGACCGCTCGCAGGCAACGATACGAGTCGCGCGGCGAGATGCTGCGGCGCGCCCTGCTCGACATTCTCCTGATAGTCGAGCGGCAGTCGTTCGCCGCCCCGGAGGGCACGATCACTGTCAAGAGTATCCCCGGATCGGTCGTGATTACCGAGGAAGCCGACATTCCCGAGGACTATATGATCGAGCGGACGACGCGGACGCCGGACAAGGCGGCGCTGCGCCGCGATCTCGCCGAGGGCGTCGTCATCCCCGGCGCGTCATTGTCGAACGGGGGCTACGGCCTGACGTTCCGCCGCGCCCGCGCGAAGCCGGAGACCGTCTGATGGCGCGCCAGGCGATGACGGTCGCGGCGCGCTTTCCGAAGCCGCCGACCTTCAACGGCACCGGAACGTCCTGGCGCGTGCTGTGCGACCTCTACCCCGCCGCCGAGACGCCGGAAGTGATCGGCGCCGTGATCGACTACTGCGCGGTGCGCCGTCTCGATCCGTTCAAGCGGCCCGTGCATATCGTTCCGATGTACAATTCGCGCCTGCGCCGCAAGGTTCAGGTCGTGATGCAAGGCATCAATGAGGTCGAGATAACGGCGGCGCGCACCGGCAAATGGGCTGGGATGGACGCGCCGCAATGGGGTCCGACCGTCAAGCGGACGTTTCGCGGATCGTTCGAGAATGACGACGGCTCGACGACGGCGACCGAGGTCACGCTCGAATATCCGGAGTGGTGCGCGGTCACGGTTTACAAGCTGGTCGGCGAGCACAAGGCCGCGTTCACCGAGCAGCTGTTCTGGGATGAGTGCTACGCGCGCGCCAGCTTCCGCAGCGAGGTCCCGAACGCGCGCTGGCAGCAGGGCCGCCGGCAGATGCTGCACAAGTGCACCAAGGCGGCGGTGCTGCGCGCGGCGTTTCCCGAGGAAGGGTTCGGCTATGCCGCCGAAGAGATGGAGGGCCGCGAGACCGAGGGCGGCTACACGATCGAGGGCATGGCCGAGCCGTCCGAGACCGGCGGCGCCACGCCGTCCGGACAGGCCGCCAACGGTGGCGCGCTTTCCCAGGCCCGCGAACCCGGACCCGACCAGCGCACGGCGCCAGAGGGCCGCGAGGCGGCGCGCGAGCGGATGAGCGAGGCGTACGAGGATCCGCCCGCGCCGACCGGCGCCGAGCGGCTGGCGGCCGAGCCGAACGCTGGCCGGTGGATGCGGCTGCTGGAGGAACTCGCCGAAGCGGCGGACAGCGAGGGCGCGCTCGGCGAGATCGCGACGTGCGTGTCCGTCCGCGTCGCGCTGGACACGGCGCCGTCGCTGATCAAGGCGCAGATCAATGAGGTCCTGAAGCGTGCGCATGACCGGCTGGCGGCGTCCGGCGGCGAGCAGCCCGCCGCGCATGGCGATCCCTTCGTCGAGCGGTTGCTCGTCGAGGTCCGCTCCATGTCGCTCGACCGGATCAACGCGCTGCCCCGCGATCCCAACTGGCAACAGGCGACGCGCGATCTGTTTCCGATGGACTTCGAAATCATCGACACCGCGATCGCGGAACGACGTGCCGAACTTCGAAAACAAGAAGAGGGGATCACGAACCGTGACGACAATGCCGAGAATGCGGCCGGGGTATGACCCGGAACTGCAAGCCATCCACCGGATATTCAGCATTCTGATGACGCTCAATCCAGAGGCGCGCGCGCGCGTGATGGGCTACGCGACGCAGCGCCTCGACACGCTCCCAGGCCTCGTGACGGAGCCGAACGGTGCCGCGTCCGACGACGACGACGCGGCGGCGACACTCTTCGAAGGGGGGGCCTGACCAATGCCACGCGGTAGCCGATGCCCCCCACTGTCCGCTATCGAACCATTGAAGCCGAATGTTTTGCTCGACGTGAACGATGTCGCGGCGGCGTTGCGCACGTCGCCTTCCACCGTGTTCCGGATGGCCCGCTACGGGCGGCTGCCGAAGCCGGTCCATCTCGGCGCCGGAATGACGCGGTGGAAGTCGAACGACGTGCTCGACTGGCTCTTGCAGCTAGGAACATGAGCGACCTGTTCCCGGTCGATCGTCAGATGATGATCGACGAAGTGCGCCGGGAGATCGCGCAGCGCCGCAACGTGTATGCCCGGCTGGTCAGCGAGCACAAAATGAACGGCCGCACCGCGACGCGGCGCATCGAGATCATGGAGGCCGTGCTCGCGAAACTTGAAGCGGAGGAACCGCGATGAGCGAGGAACGATGGAAGAACAATCGCCGCGTTGACGGCCTGACGATCAAGGCCGGGATCGACGGTTACGTGATCATACCCGCGAGGGGACTTTCGATTGATCGGTGCCCCTGCTGCGATGAGCCTTTCCCTTGCAATCGCGCTGGCCTGCGCGGCGCGCGGCTGGTCGCGGACATGCTCTACCCAATGGCGGCGGCGGTCGGGACCGAACCGCGATGAGCCATCGACAGGAAGGGCAGACGGTCAGGATCGTCGCCAGCGCGGTTCTGTGCCTGCTCGCGTGGAGCGCGCTGGCGTGGCTGGTCGCCGAACTGGTGGTGGCGCCGTGATCGTCGAGGTGAACCGGATGGCACCGACGCAAGAGGTGAGGGAACGAAGGGGCAGGCCGTGACGATGACCCTGCCGCGCTGGCGCGGACCTCTGGACCCGTCGCCGATGCCAGCCGGGCCGTTCATCTGCGACGTGCATTCGTTCGACATCCCGCGAACCATTCGCGCTCTGATCCTCAACGCCGCGCCCAACTGCGTCGCCGTGGTGCTGGTCGATCGCGGCGGTCCCGCGATGAGAGCCGCCGCCGAACAGGCCGCGAGCGAGCGCGGCATCGCGATCATCTGGGAGGACCGGGTGGATGAGTGGGGAAGGCCATGATGGGCGGCACGCGCGACGAATATCTGATCTGGTCGCACGAGCACGCGGCGTGGTGGGGTCCTGGCGGGTGCGGGTATGTGCGCTCGCTGGCCGCCGCCGGCCGCTACTCGCACGCCGCCGCGCTGGACATCTGCGCCAAGGCCATGCCTGGAACGGCGCGGGCGCTTGGCGCGCTGCCAGAGCTGCCGGTCAGGCTCGATGACGTGGAGCAGCTGCGCGACGGCTACCGCGCTCTGTTCCCCGCGACACCGCCAGAGGTGTGGGAATGATCGACGCGGGCGTGGAGTTCGACTGCGCCGACTGCGGGCGCCACGTGATCGGGCCCGACATCTCCGATCCCGCCGGGCCGAAGCGGTGCATGGTCTGCGACTGGATCAGGCGATACCTGCCGCCCGAGTCCCGCGCGGCCGCGCGCGAACGGCTCGGCGTGCCGCTGGATGGCATCTGAGGCGCGGACGCTCGCGAAGGCGGCGGGCGCGGCGCAACGTCTCGCCGGACCCGCGAGCGCGCTGGCGCGGCTCGCCGAGGATCTGAGTCTACCGATCCAGATACAGGCGAACGCGGTCGTCGAGGAACTCGACCTCTTGCGGTTCTATCTGCGCGAGGCGTTGCTCGCCGGGGTGATCGCCGCCCAGGCGGCGCCGCCGCCGCTCGCCGTTCCGGCGCACGTCGAGGCCATGCTCGACGGGTCCGCGCCGCCGCCCGATCCGGCGCCGTTCTGTCCGGCGTTGCGGCCAGCGCAATCGACCCCGACGCCAAAAAAAAGCAATCGGAGGCGATCAGGCGAAAGCAAACGG
>DASQHH010000794.1:0-4543 GCA_035632195.1 Vicinamibacterales bacterium | reverse complement strand
CCGCGACCGTCTACTTCGTGCTCAATACCGGGCTCGTGGCCACCGCCATCGCGCTGGCGACGAAGCAGAACGTATTCACCACCTGGAACAACAACTTCCTGTGGAGCGCGCCGAGCTATTTCGTCGGTGCGCTGACGGCGGCGGCGGCGACCTTCGCCGTGGCGCACGCGGGCTACTGGCTGCCGCTGACGTTCGCGCCGATTTACCTCACCTACAAGACGTACAAGGTCTACATGGGCCGCATCGAGGACGAGCAGCGGCACGTGCAGCAGACATCGGACCTGCACCTCGCGACGGTCGAAGCGCTCGCGCGCGCGATTGACGCGAAAGACCAGACGACGGAGATGCACATCCGCCGCGTGCAGGTGTATGCGAGCGGGCTCGCGAAGGCCGCGGGCCTGACCGAGGCGGAGATCCAGGGCGTGAAGACGGCCGCGCTGCTGCACGACATCGGCAAGCTCGCCGTCCCCGAGCATATCCTGTCGAAGCCGGGTCCGCTGACGCAGGAAGAATTCCAGAAGATCCGCATCCATCCGCAGGTCGGCGCCGAGATCATCGCCGCGGTGCCCTTCCCCTACCCGGTCGCGCCGCTCATCATGAGCCATCACGAACGGTGGGACGGCAAGGGCTATCCGCAGGGCCTCTCCGGCGAGCAGATTCCGATCGGCGCACGGATCCTGACGATCGTCGACTACTACGACGCGGTCACGACCGAGCGTCCCTATCACAAGGCGCTCACCCACGACAGCGCGATCGGTCTGCTCCGCCACGAGGCGGGGCGCGCGCTGGATCCGAATCTCGTGCCTATCTTCGTCGGCATCCTGCCGCAGCTCATCTCCGAAGTGGGGACCGAGCCGCAGCAGGTCGAGGAAGCCGAGGAACACCTCCTCGGCGGCAGCACGGCCGTCGGACTCGTTCCGGCGGCGACCAACGCGTTCGAGAACATCGCGCTGGCGCACCGCGAGATCTACGCGCTCTACGAAATCGCGCAGTCCATGGGCACCAGCCTGGGCGTGTCGGACACGATGGCGCTCATCTCGTCGAAGATCGCGAAGATCGTCCCGTGGTCGGGCTGCGCCCTCTTCCTGTATCAGCCCGAGATCGATTCGCTGCGCTGCCGCTTCGCCGCGGGCGTCGACGCGCCGAAGCTGCTCAACGTGACGATGCGGAACGGCCAGGGCCTCTCGGGCTGGGTCGCGCGCAATCGCCGCACGCTCATCAACGCCGACCCGCGCCTCAGCTTCGACTCCGCCGGCGTCAGCGACGTCATCTCTCTCAAGTCGGCGATCGTCTGCCCGCTGCAGTTCAACGACACGTTCATCGGCTGCCTCGCGCTGTACGACGTCGAAGCGAACCGCTACAACGAAGACCACCGCCGCCTGCTGGAGCGGATTGGCGAGCAGGCGGGCGCCGTCATCCACAATTCGATCGTGTTCGAGCAGACGCAGGAGGATTCGCTGACGGATCCGCTGACAAGCCTGCCGAACCGGCGGTCGATGTTCGTGCACCTGTCGCGCGAGCTGGCGCGCGCAGAGCGCCTCAAGAGCGAGGTCGCGCTCATCGTCATGGACGTGGACGGCTTCAAGGGCATCAACGACACCTACGGCCACAACGTGGGCGACCACGCGCTGCGAGAGGTCGCGCAGGCGCTCCAGGGCGCCCTTCGGCCGTATGACCTCTGCGTCCGGTACGCCGGCGACGAGTTCATCATCGTCCTGGCCGACTGCTCGCGCGAGGCGGCCGAAGCGAAGCGCCGCGAGCTGCAGGCGCGCGTGGCCGACATCAACTTCGAGGTCCGCGCCGGCAAACGGCTGCGGCTCGCGGCGAGCGCCGGCGCGTCGGTGTTCCCGCACGACGGCACGAGCTACGAAGCGCTGCTCGCGGACGCCGACCATCGCATGTACCGCGACAAGGCTGCGCGCCGCGGCCACGTCCCGCTGCCGCGCGCCGTCGGCGGACCCGAATTCGTCGTCGACGAGCCGTACGAGGGTCAGTCCCCGCGTCCGCGCCCGCAGCTCCCGCAGCAGCTCTCCTAGCGCTCTTCCGGCGCCCGTCGATACAATTGAACCGTGAGCGAGAACGAGGAACCGCCGCTTCGCGTCGTCGATCGGCGCTGGTGGGCGCAGCACGACGCGCAGCCGGACGCGCAGGATGAAACCAGGCCCGAGGCGCCGCCATCGAACCTGAAGCCGACGTACGTCGAGGAGCTCGAGCGCCAGCTCGCCGAGCGCGCGGCAGAGATTCAGTCGTACGCGGCCGAGCGCCGGCGCGCACTCGAGGAATTCGAACAGGCCCGTCTGCGCATCCGTCGCGAGGTGTCGAAGGAAGTCGAGCGCGGCCGCCGCGCCGTTCTCGCCGAGATGCTCGACGTGCTCGACAACATCGACCGCGCCATCGCCGCCGGCGCCGACCAGGCGGGCACGCCGCTCCACCGCGGGATCGAGCTCGTGCGCGACCAGTTCCTGGCAACGCTCGAGCGCCTGGGTGTGAAGAAGGTCGTCGCTCTCGGGGAGACGTTCGACGCGATGCGGCACGAGGCCTTATCGACGGCGCCGGTCAGCAACGACGCGCAAAACGGCCGGATCGTCGCCGTCGTCAGGGAAGGCTACCGCATCGGCGACGAACTGCTGCGACCGGCATCCGTCGTGGTTGGTACGAAGGACCGGGAGGCAGGGGCCCCCGGAGGCGAAAAATGACGGACGACCTCGTAGCGCGGCGCCGGAAGTACATACAGCGGCAGATTGCGCTCGACAAGGGCGCCGTCGACGTTCAGTTCCACGGACAGAAGCCGCAGGGCTCGGGTCCAGCGAACCGGCACGGCATGCCGCAGCTGCCGGTCGGCCAGCACGAGGTCCGGAACTGGCCCGTTCTCGATCTCGGAGAACAGCCCGACGTCGATCTGAAATCGTGGCGCCTCGAGGTCGGCGGTCTGGTCGAGAATCCGCTGACGCTCACGTGGGAGCAGTTCCTCGCGCTCCCGCAGGCGGACGACGTCAGCGATTTCCACTGCGTCACGACCTGGAGCCGGTACGACAACCGCTGGCGCGGCGTCCGCTTCAAGACCATCGCGGAGCTCGCCGTGCCGCGCGACGACGTCCACCACGTGCTCTGCACGGGCTACGACTTCATGCCCGGCAGCTACATCCCCTACACGACGAACCTGCCGCTCGCCCGCGCGGTCGAAGACGACGTGCTGCTGGTCCACACGTGGGAGGGCAAGCCGCTTCCGCGCGAGCACGGCGGCCCGTGCCGGATGATCACGCCGAAGCTGTATGCGTGGAAGGGCACGAAATGGATCAGGAAGATCGAATTCCTCGCCCACGACAAGAAGGGATTCTGGGAAATCCGCGGCTACTCCAACAGCGCAGAGCCGTGGTTCAACGACCGGTATTCGACTTAGGTTCCACTGGCACAGAACGTGATGCAGCCGGTGCGTGCGCATCTGGCCTGGAGACCCGTATCCACTAGGAGCCACCTGGACCGGGGTCGGCGTCAATTTCGCCCTCTTTTCGGCACACGCGACAAAGGTCGAGCTGTGTCTGTTCGAGGCCCCTGACGCGAAGGCAGAAAGCGCGCGAATCGCGCTGCCCGAGCAGACCGACATGATCTGGCACGCGTTTCTGCCCGACGCGCGTCCGAACCAGCTCTACGGTTATCGCGTCGACGGCCGGTACGAGCCGCAGAACGGCCACCGATTCAATCACAACAAAGTTGTCATGGATCCATACGCGAAATCGGTGGCGCGTACGATTCGATGGTCCGACGAAATGTTCGGGTATCAGGTCGGCCACGCGGACGGCGACATGTCTTTCGACGAGCGTGACAACGCCGCCTTCGCGCCGCTCGCCGCCGTCGTCGATCCGGCGTTCACGTGGGGCGACGATCGGTCGCCGCGCACGCCGTGGAACGACACCATCATCTACGAGCTGCACGTCCGTGGCTTCTCGAAGACACATCCCAACATCCCCGAGCACCTGCGCGGGACGTACGAGGCGCTGACCACCGAGCCGGCGATCGAGCATCTGAAAAAGCTCGGCGTCACCGCCGTGGAATTGATGCCGGTACACCACCACGCGAGGGACCGGCATCTCGAGCAGCGCGGCCTGACGAACTACTGGGGCTACAACAGCTTCGGCTACTTCGCCCCCGAACGCCGGTTCGCGGCGTCCAGGACTGCCGCCGGCGCAGTGCGGGAATTCAAGCGGATGGTCCGCGCGCTGCACAACGCCGGACTCGAGGTCATCCTCGACGTCGTGTACAACCACACGGCCGAAGGCAATCAGATGGGCCCGACGCTGTCGTTCAAAGGCATCGACAACGCGTCGTACTACCGCCTTGCCGAAGACCGCCGCTTCTACATGGATTTCACCGGGTGCGGCAACACGCTCAACATGCAGAGCCCGCAGGTGCTGCAGCTCATCATGGACAGCCTGCGCTACTGGGCGCAGGAGATGCACGTCGACGGCTTCCGCTTCGACCTCGCCTCCGCGCTCGCGCGTGAGCTCCATGACGTCGACCGGCTGGGCTCCTTCTTCGATACGAT
>DASQHH010000793.1:0-4635 GCA_035632195.1 Vicinamibacterales bacterium | reverse complement strand
GAACTCGAACAACGATGTGTTCTTCGCGCTCGGTCTCGCGTACCTCGACGCGCACGACGACGCGCAGGCCGCGCCGCGATTCGAACGGATCGCGACGAGCGGCGTGCTGCGCTCGGGCGATCCGATGGACTTCGTTCGCAGCCTCTATTACCTCGGACAGATCAACGAACGCCAAGGCGACCGCTCGAAGGCGGTCGAATACTACAAGCGCTTCCTTCAGTACTGGGGCGACGCCGACTTCGATCGCGACAAAGTCGCCGACGCCAGAGCGAAAGCGGCATCCTCCTTGCGCTGACCCCGGCACAACCAGCCGCGAGCAAGCCAGGGTGCATGACCGGACGTCGTTCCGGCCTGAACCTTACACGGTTGTGGGGGTCTGCATGTTTGAGTCCGCTTACCGCGCCCGGAACCGTCTGTTCCCGTACGTCGTGGCCGTACTCATCTGCGCCGTCGCGAGCCTTGCGCAGGAAGCCTTGCAGCCGGCGCTGGCCGGACGGTTCCCGCTGGCCGCCGCCTCGATAGCAGTCGTCGCCACCGCGTGCACGGTCGGCCTCGGGCCGGGCCTGCTCGCGATCGGCGTCAGCACGCTGACGGTCGCGGACCTCTTCGCCCATCCGATGCACTACGCCATCACCGACGCCAATCTCGCCGGACTGCTGCTGTTCGTCCTGATGGGCCTCGTCGTCTGCCTCGCCGTGAGCGCGCTGCGGCGCATCGCCGTGACCGAGCACGCGCGCCGCCTCGACGCCGAACGTCACGCCGCCAGGCTCGGCGACGTCGAAGCGCACGCGGCCGGACTGCTCAAGGCGCAGACCGCCATCGACATCTGCCGCGCGAGCCTGCCGCATCTGATTCAGACGGCCGACGCGGACGCCGGCGCCATTGCTCTGCTCACCGACGACGAGACGTGCCTCGAGATCGTGCAGTCCTACGGGTACTCCGGCGCGGCGGTGTCGGCGTCGAGAGCGACGTCGATGGAGTCGAAGACGCTGCTGACCGAAGCCGCGCTGCGCCAGAAGCCGATGGCGTTCGCATCGCAGGCGGATCGGGTCCGCCAGTTCGCGCCGCTCGCCGTCGATCCGATTCTCGTCGACTGCGACTCCTCGGTGCTGATGCCGCTCGTCGCGGCCGGTCGGGCGGTCGGTGTCGTCGCGTTGAGCGAGCCGCATCCGCGGATGGCGCTCGCGGGGCCGCGCGCGCTGCTCGAGAACGCCGTGGAGCGCACGGCGCACGCGCTCGATCGCGAGCGCCGCCTGTCGCGGGCCGAGCGCGAGCGCGCCGACGCGGAAGCGTACCGGGCCCGGGCCGACGTCGAACTGCGAGAACGCCAGAAGGCGGAGGACGCCAGGCGCGAGAGCGAGGGGCGGTACCGCGCGCTCGCCACGCGCACGCGGCGCCTCTACACGTTCAGCGCGGGCCTGTCCGAGTCGGCGACGCTGGACGCGGTGGCGAAGGTCATCGTGCGCGAAGGCAAGAATGTCGTCGGCGCGTCGGCGGCGTCGGTGGCGCTGCTCGACGGCGACACGTTCGAGACGCTGTACGCGGAGGAGTATCCCCGCCAGGTCGTCGAAGCCTGGCACCACTTCCCCGCCGAAACCGGATTGTGCGCGACCGCTGCCGTCCGGACCGGGCGGGCCGTCTGCGTCGGATCATTCGAGGAATGGCAGCGCCTGTATCCGCGGTCGGCCGCCGCGGCCGCAGACGGCGGATACCTGTCGGGCGCCGCGCTGCCGCTGCTCGTCGACCGCTCGGCCATCGGCGTCCTGTCGCTCCACTTCACCGCGCCGGTGAACTTCGACGAAGAGTATCGGACGCTGCTGACGTCGGTGGCGCAGCACGCCGCGCAGGCGATCGACCGCGCGCGCGCGTACGAAGCTGCGCAGCGCGCCCGGGCCGACGCCGAAGCCGCGAATCGATCGAAGGACGACTTTCTGTCGATCGTATCGCACGAGCTGCGGACGCCGCTGAGCGCCGTCCTCGGCTGGGCGGCGATGCTGAAAAACCGGACGCTGCAGCCGGAGCGCGCGATTCGGGCAATCGAAGCCATCTACAACAACGCGACGCGGCAGACACAGCTCATCGACGAACTGCTGGACGTCTCGCGCATCGTTGCCGGCCGCATCGCGCTCGACCGGCGCGACGTCGTGCTGTGCGACGTCGTCCGCGGCGCGATCGAAACGGTGCTGCCGATCGCGGAAGCCCGCAGTGTCGACTTCCGGTTCGAGCCGACGCCGGAAGACGTTCCGGTCAGCGTGGACGCCCGGCGTCTCGAGCAGGTGTTCGTCAACCTGCTCGTCAACGCCATCAAGTTCACGCCGGCGGGAGGACGCGTGACCGTGGATGCGGCGGTCAACGGGGGCCTGGTCGAGGTGACGGTCGCCGACACCGGCCGCGGCATCGAACCGGCGTTCCTGCCGCACGTGTTCGATCGCTTCCGCCAGGCCGATGCCTCGGCCACGCGCGCGGCCGGCGGCCTCGGGCTCGGCCTCTTCATTGCACGCCGCCTCGTCGTCGCGCACGGCGGATCGATCCGCGCCGCGAGCGAGGGCGAGGACCGCGGCGCAGCGTTCACCGTGGCGCTGCCCATCGTCACCGGCCGCTATGTGGCGTCCGCGCGCCCGGAGCCCGCGCGTGAACCGGAGACCGGATCGGACGGCCCTGGGCCTGCGCTCGACGGCGTCCACGTGCTGATCGTCGACGACGATGCCGACGCGCGCGAGGTGATGGTGTCGACACTCGAGACGTCGGGCGCGACGGTGGCGTCGGCATCCTCAGCCGACGAAGCGCTGGAACTGCTGCGCGAGGGGTCGGCGGTCGACGTGCTGCTCTCGGACATCGCGATGCCGGGCCACGACGGCTACGATCTGATCCGTCAGGTGCGGTCGCAGTCGGCGGACATCGCCGCGCTACCGGCCGCAGCGGTGACGGCCTGCGCGAGCACGGACGAGCGCGAGCGGGCGCTGGCCGCGGGATTCCAGATGCACCTGGCGAAACCGGTGCTGCCGGCCGCGCTCATCCAGGCGGTGGCGAACCTGGCGCACTCGGTCAGGGCTCCGACTGGGCCCGCTCAGCCTTGAGGTCGATGCCGAGCTGCTGACACTTCTTGTACAGATGGCTCCGCTCGAGGCCGAGCGCCCGCGCCGTGTCGGCGACGCGGTGACCGTGCGCGTTCAGTTCGGCCAGCACGACGTCGCGCTCGAACGCGGTCACGCGATCGGCGAGGATGCCGCCACCGGCTGAGACGCCCGCCACGGCAGCTCCGTGACGTCCGGCGAGCACCTGTCGCACGGTTCCCGCGTCGACAGCCTCATCGGTCAGCAGCAGGACACGCTCGACGACGTTGCGCAGCTCTCGGACGTTGCCCGGCCACGCGTAGCGCGTCAGTTCGGCGGCCGCCTCGGGGGTGAAGCCGCGGACCTTCCAGCCATTCTGATCGGCGACCTGCTTCGCGAAATGCTCGGCGAGCAGCGGCACGTCGTCAAGCCGCTCGCGCAGCGCGGGCATGACGATCGGAAACACGTACACGCGATGGTAGAGGTCCTCGCGGAACGACCCCTTCCGGACGAGACCCTCGATATCGCGATGCGTCGCGACGACCACCCGCGTGTCGACGATCACGGGCTTCTCGCCGCCGATGCGTTCGAGTTCGCCTTCCTGCAGCAGCCGGAGCAGCTTGGCCTGCATGGCCGGCGGCATGTCGCCGATCTCATCAAGGAACAGCGTGCCGCCGTGCGCCTGCTCGAACTTGCCCAGATGCCGGGACGCCGCGCCGGTGAACGCGCCTTTCTCGTGTCCGAACAGCTCCGACTCGATCAGCTCCGATGGCACCGCCGCGCAATTCACCGTGACGAAGGGCCGGTCGCGCCGCGCGCTCTTGTCGTGGATGGCGCGGGCGACGAGCTCTTTGCCGGTTCCGGTCTCGCCGAGGATGCACACGCGCGCTTCGCTCGCGGAGACGCGATCGACCTGCGCCAGAACGCGGCGCATGGCGTCGCTCCGCCAGACGAGCTCGTGGCGTCCGACCTTGCGGCGCAGCTGCGTGTTCTCTTCTTCCAGGCGGGCGAGCTTCAGCGCGTTCTCGACGGTGATCAGCAGCTTGTCGGCCGACACCGGCTTCTCGAGGAAATCGACGGCGCCCAGCTTCGTCGCCTTGACGGCCATGTCGACCGTGGCCTGGCCGGAGATCATGACGACCGGCGTCCCGATGCCCATCTCGCGCAGATCGGCGAGCATGGCGAGGCCGTCACGACCCGGCATCACGACGTCGGAGAACACCAGGTCGAACCGCTCGGTGCGCAGCAGCGTAATCGCGCGCATCGCGTTGTCGCAGACGACCGCGTCGTACCCCGCCATCTTGAACGCGCGCGCAATGGAGGCAAGAGTCGTCTGATCGTCGTCAACGACAAGGATTCTGGTCATTGAATGCGGTCGGGTAGCTCGATATGGAAGATGCTACCGCGGCCGCGCTCGCTTTCGACCCAGATCTTGCCGCCGTGATCGGCGACGACGGACTGCACGATCGCCAGACCGAGTCCGGTGCCGTGCAGCTTCGTCGTGTAGTACGGCGTGAAGAGCCGATCGCGTTCCTCGGCGGTCAGGCCTTCGCCGGTGTCGACGACGTCGATGCGCACGACC
>DASQHH010000792.1:0-5781 GCA_035632195.1 Vicinamibacterales bacterium | reverse complement strand
CTGCAGTGCCCGTCACGTTCCATCCGCACTTCTCGAGCGCGCGCAGAATGAAATTCCGCTCGAACGTGTTCGTCGCATCTTCGAATAGACTCTCCGCCCGCGCGCCCTGCGGCTCCAGCTGGGCGAAATGGAATTCGAGCGGCAAATCTTCCTCTGAGATGTAGTCCTTGTCGCTGACGGCGACCAGCCGCTCGATCAGGTTCTCCAGCTCGCGGATGTTGCCCGGCCACCAGTACTTCCGGAGCACGTCCATCGTCTGGGGGGTGATCCCTTTGATGGTCTTCCGGAACCGCGTGTTGTAGCGCGTCAGGAAGAAGTCTGCGAGCTGCGGGACGTCTTCCGCCCGCTCGCGCAGCGGAGGCAGTTTGATCGGGATGACGTTGATGCGGTAGTAGAGGTCCTCGCGGAACTTGCCTTCCTTGACCGCCTTCTCGAGGTCGACGTTCGTCGCTGCGATCAGGCGGAATTCGGTCTTGACCGGCTTGGTGCCGCCGACGCGCTCGATCTCGCCTTCCTGGATCGCGCGGAGCAGCTTGGCCTGCAGATCCAGACGCAGGTCGCCGATCTCGTCGAGGAACAGCGTGCCGTTGGACGCGAGCTCGAACTTGCCGAGCTGCTGGCGATGGGCGCCGGTAAACGCGCCGCGCTCGTGCCCGAAGAGCGCGCTCTCGGCGAGCTCGCGCGGAATCGCGGCGAGATTGACGGCGATGAACGGCGCCTCGGGATCGCCGGCTTCGCGATGGATCAGCCGCGCCAGCAGCTCCTTGCCCGTGCCGCTCTCGCCGAGGATCAGCACTGTCGCCGACAGCTTCGCGACCTTGTGGACGAGGTCGATGATGTCGCGGGTCATTTTGCTCGGCCCGACGACGAACTCGCGCTCCGTCTGATCCTGGACCTGCGCCGACAGCGTCAGCACCTGGCGATTCAGATCCTGGCGCTCGCTCGCGTTGCGGACGAGCGACCGCAGCTGGTCGTAGTCGAAGTCCTTGGTGATGTAGTGATACGCGCCGTGCTTCATCGCCTGCACAGCGGTCTCAATCTCGTGAATCGCCGAAATCATCAGCACTTCGACGAGGCTGTAGTTTTCCTTGACGATCCGGAGCACTTCGAAGCCGCTGATGCCGGGCAGGCGGACGTCGAGCAGCATCAGGTCGACGTCTTCGCGGTTCAGGATCGGAAGCGCGGCCTCGCCGGTCGAGACGCGCAGCACGCGGTACTCCCGCTTGAGGATGGCCGTGAGCGTGTCGCGCATCCCCTCATCGTCGTCGACGATGAGCACGGTCTTCTGTTTCTGCGACATCGGGGGAGAAGCCGAGGTATTGTCTCAGGCGGTTGACACTGTTGCAAGCCGTTCGATAAGGTGTGAAGTTTGGTGAGCATGCAGTGGGTAATCACCGGCGCAGCGGTGGTCGTCGCGGTGGCCGCGTTCCTCAAAGCCCGCCGGCTCGCCAAGCGGCTCGAGCGGCTCACCGAGTCGTACTGGGAACTGCGGTACGACCACGGGCAATTGCGTGCACGCGTGAATCGCCTCGATCCCGACCAGCCCTCGCCGCAGGATCCGGCGCGCCAGGCCGGCGCCACCGCCTTTGTCCCCCTCTCGTCGTTGAAGCGCTGAGGCGATGGCCGATACCGACTACGACCTGATTGTCATCGGCTCCGGCACCGGCGGCTATGTCGCTGCGATCCGCGCCGCTCAGCTCGGCCTCAGGACCGCCGTCGTCGAAAAAGAGACGGTGCTCGGCGGCACCTGCCTCAACTGGGGCTGCATTCCCACGAAGGCGCTCCTCGAGCACGCGCACGCGCTGAAAGTCGTCCGCCGCGCGAAAGAGTTCGGCGTTTCGATCGCCGACGCGGCCTCCGCGACCATCGACATGAACGCCGTCCACGCGCGCAAGGATCGCATCGTCGGCGGACTGACGAAGGGCGTCGAGTTTCTCTTCAAGAAGAACAAGATCGACTGGGTCAAAGGGACCGCACGCCTGGCTGGACGCGGAAGCGTCGAGATCTTCGACGGGGAGAAGCGGACACTGAGGGCGCGGAAGGAAATCATCGTCGCCACCGGATCGCAGCCGCGGAGCGTGCCCGGCGTCGACATCGATCACAAACGGATCATCACGAGCGACGAAGCGATCCATCTGCGTGAGGTGCCGAAGACGATCGCAATCATGGGCAGCGGCGCCGTCGGCGTCGAGTTCGCGTCGATCTTCAGCCGCTTCGGCAGCGACGTGACGATTCTCGAGCTGCTGCCGCGCCTCGTCCCGGTCGAAGACGACGCGGTCTCGGCGGAGCTCGAGAAGTGCTTCCGCAAACAGGGCATCACATGCCATACCGGCGCCAGAGTGACGGCGGCGAAGGCAGGCAGCGATGGCGTCGATCTCGACGTGCAGCTGTCGGACGGCACCGGAAAGCGAATCCGCGCCGACTACCTGCTCGTCGCGACCGGCCGCGGCCCGGTGACGACCGGCCTCGAAGCCGAAGCCGCCGGGCTGCGCCTCGACAAAGGATACGTCGTCGTCGACACGCAGTACCGCACGAGCGTCCCCGGCGTGTCGGCGATCGGCGACGTCATCACGCTCGGGAAGCCCGGACATCCGCAGCTCGCGCATGTGTCGTCGGCCGAAGGCATTGCCGCGGCCGAGCGGATTGCCGGCCGGGAGTTCCGCCCGATCAACTACGAGCGCGTGCCCGGCTGCACGTATTGCGATCCGGAAATCGGCAGCGTCGGCCTCACCGAACGCGAAGCGAAGGCGCGCGGCTACGACGTGCGCATCGGCACGTTCCCGTTCAGCGTCCTGGGACGAGCCAAGATGGCGGGTGAGACGGACGGGTTCGTCAAGATCGTCGCCGAGAGGAAGTACGACGAACTGCTCGGAGTCCACATCATCGGTCCGCGCGCGACCGAGCTGGTCGCCGAAGCGGTCATGGCGCTGCGCCTCGAAGCGACCGTCGAAGAGCTGATCCGCACGATTCACGCGCACCCGACCATGGCCGAAGCGATCGGAGAAGCGGCGCACGCAGTCCACGGGGCGGCAATACACTTGTGAAACGGCGAATGTGAAAATGGCTACTGATGTCGTAATGCCGCAGATGGGCGAGTCGATCGCCGAAGGCACCATCGTCCGCTGGATCAAGAAAGTGGGCGACAAAGTCGATCGCGACGAGCCGCTGTTCGAGATTTCGACCGACAAGGTCGATGCCGAAATTCCCTCCCCGGCCGCGGGCGTCGTCTCCGAAATCCGCGCCAAAGAAGGCGAGACCGTGCCGGTCAACAGCGTCGTCGCCGTCATCGGCGCTGCGGGCGAACCGTCGGCGCCGAAGGTCGAGACGAAAAAGGTGGAGGCGAAGGCCGTCGTGCCGCCGAAGTCCGAGCCGCAGGCCGATGGGGCGGCGTCGGCTCCGCCGCCCTCCCCGATGGCGGCGTCCGCGCCTGCACCCGCGCCAGCACCGAGACCAACCGGGGCTGTCGCCGTCGAGGATGCCGTTCGCCAGCGCTCTTCTCCGCTCGTGCGGCGGATCGCGAAAGAGCACGGCGTCGACATCGGACAAATCCACGGCACCGGCATCGCGGGCCGCGTCACGAAGGACGACATCCTCGGATTCCTGGGTCACGAAGGGGAGGGAGGACCCGCATCGGCCCCCCGCGCCGTTCACGAAGAAGGCCACGCGCCCTCCGTCCGGCGCGGCGCCGGCGCTCGGGTGGAGAAGATGTCGGTGATGCGCAAGCGCATCGCCGAGCACATGGTGCTCAGCCGCCGTACATCCGCGCATGTCCATTCCGTCTTCGAGGTGAACTTCGGCCGGATCGCGCAGATCCGCGAGGCGAAGAAGGCGGAGTTCGAGCGGTCCGGCGCCAAGCTGACATTTCTCTCGTTCATCATCAAAGCGGCGGTCGATGCACTCCACGAGGTGCCGGTCGTGAATGCCTCGGTCGACGGCGACTCGATCGTGTACCACGACGAGGTGAACGTCGGCATCGCCGTCGCCCTCGAGTGGGGACTCATCGTTCCGGTGATCAAGAACGCGGACGAGCGGAACCTGCTCGGCCTGAGTCGCACCGTAGCGGATCTTGCCGGCCGAGCCAGAAGCAAGCAGCTGAAACCCGAAGAAGTCCAGGGCGGAACCTTCACCATCACGAACCCCGGCGTCTTCGGCGCGCTCTTCGGCATGCCGATCATCAACCAGCCGCAGGTCGCCATTCTCGGGGTGGGCAACGTCGAGAAGCGGCCGGTCGTCATCGACGATGCGATCGCGATCCGTCCGATGGCGTATCTGTCGCTCGGCTACGACCACCGGATCATCGACGGCGCGGTTGCCGATCAGTTCATGTCGCGCGTGAAGAAGACGCTCGAGAATTGGAACCTGAACGTCGTCTAGTCGTTCGACGACCAGGACGCGTGCCGTACGCCGAGGCGCTCGCGCTGCAGCGCGCGCTCGTCGAGCGCCGCCGCAGCGGCGAAATCGATGACACCCTGATCCTGCTCGAGCATCCGCACGTGCTCACGCTGGGCGTCCGGGGCGACGGCGGCCGCTCCCACATCCTTGCCAGCTCCGACGCCCTCGCCGCGCGCGGCATCGAGGTCTACGAAACCGGACGCGGCGGCGACATCACCTACCACGGTCCCGGGCAGATCGTCGGCTATCCGATCATCGACCTGAAGCCCGACCGCTGCGACGTTCACCGGTACGTGAGGGAACTCGAGGAAGTGCTGATTCGCACGGCCGGCGACTACGGCATCGACGCCGGGCGCGTGGAGGGGCTCACGGGCGTCTGGGTCGGACGCGAGAAGCTCGCCGCGATCGGCGTGCGCATCGCCCGATGGGTGACGAGCCACGGTTTCGCACTCAACGCGACGACCGATCTCGATTACTTCGATCTGATCGTGCCGTGTGGCATAGCGGATCGCGGGGTCACTTCGCTGCAGCGCCTGGTCGGTCGGGAGGTTGATCGGACCGAGGTCGAGGACCGCATCGTCGGCCATTTCTGTCGCGTGTTCGGACGCGCCTGTCCGCTTCCGACCAGTCAATCCAGAGCTGTTGTCCCTGATTTGTCAACAAGTTAGCCGAATGGAATAAAGCAGGTCCGGCCGGTGTTCTCCCGGGTGACTAACCGAGGGGATGACCATGGCGACCTCCAACAACCTGCTCGAGCGGCTCCAGCGCGGCGACGAACACGCCCTGGAGGATGTGGCGACCGCATTCGGCTCGAAAATCTATCAGCTTGCGTTCCGCTATCTGCGTAACAAGGAAGACGCTGAGGAAGTGACGCAGGACGTCCTCCTCAAAGTCCATCGCAAGGTTGGCTCGTTCCGCGGCGACGCGGCGCTGTCGTCCTGGATCTATCGCATCACCTTCAACCAGGCGATGTCGCGGCTCCGGACGGCGCGCTATCAGCGCATGCGGGATGAAGAGCGCAAACAGGAATCCGAGAACGGCGACGGCATGGTTCGTCAGCCCCGCGAGGACATCGCGGACTGGAGCGAGATGGCGGACGAGCGCGTCCTGCGCTCGCAGCTGCGCCGCCGGGTGCTGCGCGCGATTCTCGCGCTGCCGGCCATCTACCGCGCGCCCGTCGTCCTGCGAGATCTCCAGGGCATGTCGACGGAAGAGGCGAGCGCGATGCTGAAGGTGAAGGACCAGACGCTCAAGTCGCGCCTGCACCGCGGACGGCTCATCCTGCGCAAGCAGCTGGCTGACTTCGCGGGCGGCCTCACGATGCACCGCCCCATCTACGGCACGTAATTTAGACGCGCGTTGCGCACCGTTAGCGCATCATCGCGTTGT
>DASQHH010000791.1:0-1803 GCA_035632195.1 Vicinamibacterales bacterium | reverse complement strand
GGGGCAACAATCCGGAGGCACTCGATGAATAGCAAATGGGGAATTGATTCGAGCGTGTTGCGCCGCGCGCGCGTGCTGCTGGCGACCATCGGCCTGGTCGCACTCCCGGCAGTGGCGCAACAGCCGCCACCAGTCGAAACGTCGACGGGTGGCGCCGTGCTCGAGGAAGTCGTGGTCACCGGCTCGCGCATCAGCCTGCCGAACATGACCAGCACACGCCCGATCCAGGTCATCACGGCGAAGGACATCCAGGTCTCGGGTCGCCTGGACGCGAGTGACGTGATCCTGCAGCTGCCGCAGAACTTCAACAACTCATTCGCGGACTTCAACAACCGGACGAGCGCCCTCACGACCGCCGGCGGCCTCGCGACCGCGGACCTGCGCGGGCTGGGACCGCAGCGCACGCTGGTGCTGGTCAACGGCAGGCGCTTGAGCGCCGGCGATCCCAATACCGCGAACCCGAACCCGGCGGCGGACCTCGACCAGATCCCGACGTCGCTGATCGAGCGCGTCGACGTCGTGACCGGCGGGGCCTCGTCGGTGTACGGCTCGGACGCGATCGCAGGCGTCGTCAACTTCATCCTGAAGCGCAATTTCGAGGGCTTCCAGGTCGACGCCCAGGCCGGCCAGAACTGGCACAGCCAGCACAGCTCACAGGTCGCCGACTTCCAGACGGCGAGCGGCTACGCGCCGCCAACCGGCTCGATCCGCGACGGCACCAACAAGACGGTCAGCGTCGTGCTCGGCTCGAGCATCGCCGACGGACGCGGCAACGTCACAGGCTACTTCAGCTATCTGCGCGCCGATCCGGTGCCGAGCGGCAATCGTGACTTCGGCGGCTGCCAGCTGAACGCGGCCGCAGATCCTGTGACCGGCAACTACAACGGGGCCTTCTGCTTCGGTTCGAGCAATTCAAACCTGTTCGCGATCAACAATGTGCGCTACTCGGTACTCGGGAACCAGTTCGTGCCGTGGCACACGGTGCCGACGACGCCGCCCGCGATCTTCAACTCGCAGCCCTACATCTACAACGGACGCGACGACCTGCGCTACAACGCGGGCTTCCTTGCGCACGTCGACCTGAACGAGCACATCAAGCCGTATGCCGAGCTCTCGTTCATGGACGACCGGACCGACCAGAAGATCGCGCCGTCGGCGCTGTTCCGGGGCAGCAATCCGCTGGACCCGACCAACAACGGCAACTACAACATCAACTGCAGCAACCCGCTGCTCAGCGCCCAGCAAGCAGCGATCCTCTGCACGCCGGCGCAGATTGCCGCCGACGCCGCGAACCCCGGCTCGGTCAGCGCAAACGTGGAAATCGGCCGTCGCAACATCGAGGGCGGCGGTCGCGAGTCCTACTACGAGCACACCAACTACCGCGCCGTGCTCGGCGGCAAGGGTGACATCAACCCCGTCTGGAGCTACGACGCCTACGGCCAGTACGACTACACGACGTTCTTCAACTCGAACCAGCAGTACCTGAACTTCCAGGCGATCGACAACGCGTTGCAGGTCATGAACGGCCCCAACGGTCCGCAATGCATCAGCGGCTCGCCTTGCGTGCCCTACAACATCTTCCAGGATGGCGGCGTGACGCCGGCGCAGCTCGCGTACCTGTACCTCAACGGAACGGCTTACGGCACGACGGCGCAGCGCACGGTGCACGCGGACATCACCGGCGACCTCGGCAAGTACGGCATCCGCTCGCCGTGGGCAACGAACGGCCTGTCGCTCAACGTCGGGTACGAGCATCGCTCCGAGCTCTGGTCCTACCAGCCGGACTCTGGCGAGGTCAGCGGA
>DASQHH010000790.1:0-2019 GCA_035632195.1 Vicinamibacterales bacterium | reverse complement strand
AGGCACGCGCGTCGAGACGCACCCGATTGCCGGCACGCGCCGGCGCGGCCGCTCGGACGAGGAAGACATGCGCCTGGCCGAGGAGCTGAAGCGGAACGAGAAGGAGAGGGCCGAGCACGTGATGCTCGTGGACCTCGGCCGCAACGATGTCGGGCGCGTCTGCGAGTACGGCACCGTGCGCGTCCCGCAGTTCATGGGGCTCGAGAAGTTCTCGCATGTGATGCACCTCACGTCGATCGTCGAAGGCAGGCTTGCCGACGATCGCGATCGGCTTGACGCGCTCGTATCCTGTTTCCCGGCCGGCACGGTGTCAGGCGCGCCGAAAGTCCGCGCGATGCAGATCATCAGGGACCTGGAGCCATCGGTCCGCGGGCTGTACGCCGGCGCGGTCGGGTATCTCGACTTCGCGGGCAACCTCGACTTCTGCATCGCCATCCGCACGGTGATCATGTCGAAGGGACGCGCGTACATGCAGGCGGGCGCCGGCATCGTGATGGATTCAAATCCGGCGGCGGAGTACGAGGAGACACGCGACAAGGCGCGCGCGCTCATCCAAGCGCTCGAGCTCGCGCAGGCGGGGCTGTGATTCTCGTCATCGACAACTACGACTCGTTCACCTACAACCTCGTCCAGTACCTCGGCGAACTGGGCGCGGACGTGCGCGTGATGCGCAACGACACGGTGACGGTGGACGAGGTGGTCGGCGCGCAGGCGGAGCGCATCGTCATCTCGCCGGGGCCGGGGCGTCCGGAGGATGCAGGCGTGACGATGGCCGTCATCAGACGGCTGGGCGAGTCGATCCCGATTCTCGGCGTCTGTCTCGGCCACCAGGCGATCGGCGCCGCGTTCGGCGGCGACGTCGTCCGCGCCGGCGTGCCGATGCACGGCAAGACGTCGACGATCGAGCACGACGGCAAGGGCGTCTTCCGCGGCATCGCCGGTCCGTTCGTCGCATCGCGGTATCACTCGCTTGTCGTCGCCGAGAACACGCTGCCGGCCGATCTCGAAGTGACCGCGCGGACGAAAGAAGACGCGACCGTGATGGGCCTCCGGCATCGCCGCCGGCCGATTTACGGGGTGCAGTTTCATCCCGAGTCGATTCTGACGGGCGAGGGCAAGACGATTCTCCGGAACTTTCTGGCCTCGTAATGGACGGCATGTTTCAGGATCTGATCGATAAGCTGACGCGCCACCAGGACCTGACCTCCGACGAGGCCGCAGCCGCCATGAGCGAGATCATGGAGGGCCGTGCGGCGCCGGCGCACATCTCCGCCCTCCTGATCGGTCTCGCGATGAAGGGTGAGCGGCCGGCGGAGATCGTCGGCCTGGCTCGTGCGATGCGCGCGCACGCTGTGCAGGTGTCGAAGCGGTACGACGATCTGTTCGACACGTGCGGCACCGGCGGCGATCGTTCCGGGACCTTCAACATTTCCTCCTGTGCTGCCATCGTTGTGGCGGCATGCGGGGTCCGCGTCGCGAAGCACGGCAATCGATCGGCGTCGAGCAAGGCCGGCGGCGCGGACGTCTACGAGGCGCTGGGGATCCGCATCACGGCGACTCCGGCGGTGGTGGAGCGCTGCCTTTCAGAGGCGGGAATCGGCTTCTTCTTCGCGCCGACGTTCCACCCGTCGATGCGGCACGCGGGGCCCGTTCGCCGCGAGCTCGGTGTGCGGACGGCCTTCAACCTGCTCGGGCCGTTGACGAACCCCGCCGGCGCTTCGCGGCAGATCGTCGGCGTCCCGCGGCCGGAATTCACGGAGCTGATGGCCAGGGCGCTGCTGCTGTTGGGGGCCAGGCGCGCGTGGGTCGTCCACGGAGCGGACGGCATCGACGAGATCACCACGACCGGCTATACGAAGGTCTCCGAATGCCGGGACGGCGCCGTGAACACGTTCTACATCCATCCTGCCGATGTGGGGCTGCCGAAGGCGCCCGCCGGAGCGCTGCTCGGCGGGGATGCGCACGAGAATGCGCGGATCGTCGAGTCGATCCTGAACGGAGCGCGCGGGCCCCCGCGCG
>DASQHH010000789.1:0-2944 GCA_035632195.1 Vicinamibacterales bacterium | reverse complement strand
AAATCCCCGGTTCCGAAGGGTTTCCGCAACGGCCGGGTCGTCCGCCCACTGCGGTTCGAGCCGCAGGAGCTGCACGCCGTCCGCCGCGCAGGCGCGCAGCATCGCATCGAGGATGGCCTCGAATGCCGGCCCAGACGGTTCGACGACGGGGCCGCGCGGCACGACCGCGAACCGCTTCGAGCCTTCGAAGACCAGCATCTGAGCGGCGCCGACGGCGCGCCCCTCATCGGCCGCCACCAGGCGGACTGGCCGAGCGTCCATCGACTGCTGGAGCGTTCCCCAGTCCCAGCTCTGGAAGAAGTGTCCCGACGGATGGGCGGCGATGAAGGCGTCCCACGCGCCGCGATCGGATGCGGTCGTTGCGGCGATCACAGCGTCTTCGTCACGCCGCGCGTCTCGCCGCAGAAGGAGATGTAGGGCGCGCAGCGCTTGAGGACGAACCGCTGCATCGCCGGGAACTGCTGCGCGGTGACGAACGTGCCGTAGATGCCGGTCCCTTCGAGCCGTTCGATGGACGCGACGTACAGGCAGAAGATGCCGCCGCGGCGCGCGAGGTCGTCGCGGATGAAGCTGACGGTGAAGCGGACTGCCGCCGGCGCGATCCGGTGGTTGATCACCCAGCCCACCACCTGCCCGTCGGGCATCCGCAGCCCGACGCTCGAAATCGGATCGAAGCCTTCGTCGAAGCGCCACGGCTCGAGGTCCGGATGGATCCAGTGCCGCTCCGCCTGCGACCGCTGCATGGCAGCGCGCTCGGCCGCGGTCAGCTCGGTCCACGGAAAGACGACGCCGCCGTCGGGCACCTTCCCGCGGCTGTACCACGGCGTCTTGCGCGCTTCTTCCGGCGTGAAGCGCACGGCGACCGTCCGCCGCTCCGGCGCGGAGAATCCCAGCTTCGCGAGCACCTTTTCGAGCGACGGGATGGTCGGATTCGACGTCATGTAGGTGCCGCCGATCGTCTTCGCGCCTGCGGCCTTGAGGTCCGTTTCGAGGCCGCGAAGCAGCTCCGTCGCGACGCCGACCGTCCGCGCCTCCGGCAGGACGTACACGGACAGCAGCTCCGCCGCGTCGCCGCGGCGCGCGATGCCGGCGAGCGCGAGGCCGATCGGACGTCCGTCCGCCGTCGCATGGCGCGCGAAGAAGCGGTTGCCCTGCCCGTCCGCGCCGGCGACATGCTCGAGCAGCGGCCGGTACGACGGAAACACCATTCCCCACCACTCGGTCCCGAGCGCGGAGGTCGCTGCTGCCGTAATCACCTGGGGCACGATCCCGTATCGTACATCTGTCCGCGCGCGCGTCAGCGACTGGCGCAGCGCAGGCCACGCATCTCGGGCTCCGGCGCGTGCGAGTGGCACGGAAAAACGGGGCCTCCGGCGGCGCTCCCGCTCCCCGCGTCGATTCACGTCACCCGGTACGTGGCGGCTTAAACCCAGAGCACTTTTTCATCATCCCACGGGCTCAGGCGTCCGGGGATCGACGCGGCCGACGGCCTACGGCCCCGTTTTACTGCTGGCGCACCTCGCGCCATCGCAACTTGCCGGAGCCCGAGACGCGTGGCCCGCGCCAGTGCGCGCACTCTCATGCCGCTCACGGCCACGCACGCAGCGCGCTCGCCCGCGCCGCCACGGCTTGCCGGAGTACACTCGCGCGCGTGACCGAATTCAGTCGCCGGGACCTGCTCAAGAGCCTCGGCGCCGTGCCGCTCGTCGCGTCCGCCGCCGACGCGCAGCAGAGGGCGCAGGCCGCCGATGGGGCGATCGTCGAGCGCACGTCGACCAGCGGCGTCGACATTCCACCGCGCGGGCGCGGCTTCCAGAAATTCAGCTTCGACTTCCCCGAGCCGTCCGTCGCGTTCGGCGAATGCGAGTTCGGGTTCCGCGTGTTCACGCACGAAAACGCGTACGGACTGTCACGGCCGCGCATGACCGCGCGCGAGGCGGCGGGCGGAGTCGACGTCGCCTGCACGGAATTCGTCTGGGCCGGCGGTCAGCAGCGCACCGCCGGGCAGCTGACGGCGAGGCTCCGAAGGACGGGCGACGCCATCGAGTGCGACGTCACGACATCCATGGAAAACCCGCTGAAAGCGATCGCCGTCATCGTGCGCGGCGTTCCACGCGGACGGATGTCCGCCGGCGGCGCGCCGTTCTTCGACACGCGGGACGACGAGATCCTGCTCGGGTATCCGTTTTCGGGCGGCGACCTCTTCGGTCCGCAAGGCAACGGCGGCCTGACGACGCCGCTCGTGATCGTGCAGCCGGGCGAGGCGCAGGCCGGCGGCCGGATGGTGGCGCTGTCCTCGCGCGACGCGCGCGTGCGCACGAAGCGCTTCTACTTTCAGCCCGGCGAGGGCGGCTACCGCGTCGAGCTGCTGACCGAGGCCGAAGGCTGGCGGCCCGCCAACACGATGGAATCCGGCACGTGGCGCATCGCGAGCGCCGCTTCCGTCGCCGACGCGGCCGAGGCGCACTACGCGCACCTCGAGCGCGCCTTCGCGATCCCGCGCTGGGCTGACCGCGCCGACGTTCCCCCCTGGATGCGCGGCGTCCAGCTCGTCGTTACGCTGCACGGGATGCACTACACCGGCTACATCTTCAACGACTACGCGCGGATGCTGGCGATCCTCGGATGGATCGCGGAGCGGATCGAGCCCGCGCGCGTGCTCGCGTTCCTGTCGTCGTGGGATGGGCGCTACTACTGGGACTACCCGCGATACCTGCCGGACGGCCGCATGGGCGGCGCCGCCGGGTTTGCGAGTTTGATCAAAGACGCCAAGGCCCTGGGCTTCCACATGATGCCCATGTTCGGCGCCAACACCGCGAACCGCAACCAGCCGGAGTTCTCGCGCATCGCCGACGCGTCGACGGCGAAGATCGACGGCGCCCGCCTCGATCTCAACTGGGTGGACTGGGACACCGACCGCCATCAGGAAGGCTGGCTATCTTAC
>DASQHH010000788.1:0-4258 GCA_035632195.1 Vicinamibacterales bacterium | reverse complement strand
ATCGCCCACGCGAGATCGGGATCGACCTTGCGCAGGCCGCGCACGACGTCGTCAGGCAGCGTGACCGCGACGACGCTGCCGCGGCGACCGAATTTCGGCGGCCGTCCGCGCCTGTGCCGATCGTTTCCTCCGGGCGCTGCGCGCCCGTTCGTCGGGGGCATCGTCAGAAGCGGTAGCCGAGACCGAGACCGGCGCGATTGATGGTGATCGACGAGTCGCCGGCGAACACGCGGCCGAAGCGGTACTGCAGATCGACAATGATGTCGCCATGCACCGGCAGGACGATGCCCGCGCCGAACGTGGCCATGGCCTTGGTCAGTGATCCCGACAGGTCCGTGCCGAGCGCGACGTACTGGGAGATGGTGCTGGTCGCGTCGACGCCGCCGATTTGAAAGGTCACGTTGTTGTTCACGCGCGCGACGCCGATTCCGGCGAGCACGTATGGACGAGCACGGCCTTCGGTCTGGATGCGGTACCGCACGCCCGCGGTTCCGAACGTCACCGGCTCTTTCGCGGAGTAGGTGACTGTTGCCGGCTGCAGGGTCGTCAGCGCGCCCGCGATCTTCAGGGCGCCTGCGCTCAAGTCGGCCGTGGCGGCGTCGCGAGTGTGCGCGATTTCGACCACAACGTCCAGATTCGGCTTCACATTGGCGCCAAACTCCAGGCCGTACGATTGGCTCGTGACGTTGCCGAACGCCGAGTGCCCCGAGATTTCAGCGTAGTACGGCTGGTCGTTCGCCGGCGCAGCCGTTTGTGCCTGTGCCGGAACGGCGGCGGCCGAGAGCACGAGCGCGAACAGGACAGTCAATCGCAAAGGTTTCTCCTTAGCATTCATTCCGGAGCACGAGGTCCCAGATATTGGACGAGCCTGGACGAATGCCCATGTACTCGTTCACGAACCCCAGGACATTGAGATTCGGATACCAGAGCGCGCCATTCGTCGGATACCCGTGGTCGGACAGAAACTGAATGGCAGCCGGCGGCGCCAGGCCGCGATCGATGGCGTCGATGACGCGCAGCGTCTCGATGGGCGGGCTGAGAAACGTCCCCCCACACGCCGAAGGGAGCGGCTCGACGTTCCAGAAATTGCCGTAGACGATGTGCCCCGGCTGTCCGGGCGGCGCAGCACCCGTCCAAAGCACGAGGCCCTCCTGCGTGGCCTTGTCGGCAGCGGTCGACCTCGGCGCGCCCCACGTAAACGAGACCGCGGCGCTCGGATCGCTGGAATGGCCCGCATTGTCCAGGGCGGTGGCGCGCCAGTAGAGGCTGGTCGTCGGCGGCGGGTTGGCGGCCGGTGGCGTGTAGGACGTCTGTCCCCCGGTTCCGCCGGTCTCAGAAACGGTGCCGGAGAACAGAATGCTGGTGAATGCCGAATCCGTGGCGACGTCGAACTTGTACGACATCGCGCCGACCGCGCCGACGCGCGATGAGTTATTGATGGTGAACGGCTGCCAGCCGTTGCTCGTCGAGCCGCTCAGCGGCGCGACCGGAACCGGCGGGTCGATGGAAATCGCGGGCCCGATGACCAGCAGCCGGCCGGCAGTGAACGGGCCGGACGTTCCCCCGTTCTCGGCACGCACGTGCCAGTAGTAATTGGCGCCGGCGGGGAGCGTCGAGGCGACGACGCCGGTCTGGCCGCCGGAGTCTTCCGCGACGCCGCTCTTCGTGAACACTTTCGCGGCGAATGCCGAGTCGCTCGCAACCTCAAACGTGTAGGTGCTGCTGCCGCCCGTTGTCACGGCGTTCTGGACGATGAGCGTGACCGGCTGACTCAGGTTCGGAATCTTGGCACCCGCCGCTGGCGAGACGGGGACCGGTTGAGCTACGGAGGGAGTGCCTCCGGTCGTCGAGGCCGGCGACGAGCTGTTCGATGACGAACACGCGGCAGCCGCCGCGAGCGCGAGTACGGTCGACAGGCGTGCAAAACGTGCCTTCATGCAATGCTCCAGGGCGCCACCAATCGGGATGAGTTCAAGAACGTTAGCGAAACGGCCATATGAAGTCAACGATTCCTGCCGAGAAAATCGACTCGTTCACGCTTTATTACCGAATAATTAATCGCTGAGCTCTGCGCGTACAATGCGGCGCGTGCGCGTCACGCGCGCCGCGGTCGCGGCCGCCGTCCTCACGGGAATCCTTTTCCTGTTCGCCGCGACTCAGGCCGTCGATCCATTGCGCGAGGGACTGCGCGCGACGTACTTTTCAGACACCGCATGGAGCTCCACACCGGCGGTGGCGGTCGTCCAGCCGCGGCCGTCGACGGCAGCCATCGACCGCGCATGGCAGTCGCGGCCGCCGGGATCATTCAGCGCAACGTGGACCGGTTCGCTTTGCGTCCTGATCCCCGGCTCGTACACCTTCTTCACTCGATCGGACGACGGATCGTGGCTGTACATCGACGGCGTGCTCGTTGTCGACAACGGCGGCGGCCATGCCGCGAAGACCGCGCACGGGTCCGTCACGCTCGATCGCGGCGTCCACGAAATCTTCGTCAAGTACTTCCAGGAAACCGGCGACTACGAGCTCGAGCTCCAGTGGGCGCGCAATGGAGGGGAACCGCAGGCGATCCCCGAATGGGCGCTGTCGGTCCGCAGCGTCGAATTTCGGCGGGCGCTCGCCAGCGTTGCCGTCCGGTGGCTCGTTGACGTTTCGGTGCTGCTTTGGCCGTTCGGGCTGATCGCCATCGGCAGCGCGGCGATGTGGCCCGGCCTCCGCGCGCGCGCCGCTGCGCGTTTGACGGACCCGGCCGTCCTCGCCCTCGCCGCCGTCGTCGCCGCGTCCCTCGCCCTCAACGCCGTCGGCTTGTGGTGGGGCGTCCCGCAGGGATGGGCGGGCGACGAAATCGACCCGGACACGCTGCTGTCCGGACTCGCGCGCTCGTTCGCGCACGGGTGGTACCACCGGTATCCGCCCGCGATGTTCTATGCGCTCAGCCTCGTCTACAGTCCGTGGCTTCTGCTGCGATCGTTCGGCTGGTTTGCGGTCGCGTCGGCGACGGACAAGACGATATTGTTCGTGCTCGGCCGCCTGGTCAGCGTGGCTGCGGGGGCGGGCACGCTCGTCGCGCTGTACGCGTGCACGGCGCGGACGCTCGGCAAACGGCCCGGCGTCGGCGCGGCCGCGGCGATGGCAACGCTGACGACCTTCGTCTTCTACGCGAAGTTCGCCAATCCCGAACTGCCCTATCTCTTCTGGTTCGCCGTGTCGCTCGCCTGTCTCGCGCGGTTCATGGACACGCTGAAAACGCTGGACCTCGCGTGCTTTGGCGCCGCAGCGGCGTTCGCCGTCGCCTCAAAAGACCAGGCGTACGGACTATACGTCGCTGCGCCGTTCCTGCTCGTGTACCGGCTCTGGCGCGATCACCGCGCCGCCGGCCGGCCGCGGCCGCTCGTGCGCGCGATCGTCGACCGGCGCCTCGTCGTCGGAGCGGTCTCCGCGGCTCTCGTGTTCGCCGCGCTCTATCTCGTGCCCTTCAACTCGGAGGGGCTTGCCGCGCATATGCGCGACATCATGGGCGTCGGCAGTCAGGGCTATCGCGAGTTCGAACCCGGGATCGCCGGCGAGGCCGGGATGCTGGCGCTGACGGCGCGGCTCGATGTGCAGGCGTGGGGCTGGCCGCTGGTCGCCGCGTCGTGCGCCGGATTCGCGATCGTGGTGAGCGAGCGCCGGACGCGTTTCGCGGCGGCATGGCTTGCGATCCTCGCGGCAGCGTATTATGCAGCGTTCCTGTGCGTCATCCTCTACAACTACGACCGGTATCTGCTGCCGATCATCGCGGTGCAGGCGATGTTTGCGGGCGCGGCGCTCGACCGCCTGGTGCGCTGGAGGCCGGCGAGGCGTCCCGTCGGCGCGATGCTGGCGGCCGCCGCGCTGGTCTACACCCTGCTGTATGCAGGCACCATCGACATCCTGATGCTGCGCGACGCCCGGTACGCGGCGGAGGCGTGGCTCCGCGCGCACGGGCGCCCGAAGCAGACCGTCGGCGCCGTGTTCCCCGAGGCGGTGCTGCCGCGGCTCGATGCGTACGTGCGCGAAGACATCAGCGACCCCGAGGCGCTCGCGCGCGAGGCGCCGGCGTTCTTCGTCCTCAATGCCGATTACGCGCGCGCCGTCCTGACGCTCGATCCATCGCGGCGGCTCGCGGACTTCATCCGCCGTCTGCAGGGACAGTCGCTCGGGTACCGCCTGGTGTTCCGCTACCGGGCGCCGGACCCGTTTCCGTGGCTGCCGGACGGCCATCCGGATCTCGTGGGACCGC
>DASQHH010000787.1:0-1626 GCA_035632195.1 Vicinamibacterales bacterium | reverse complement strand
CGTGCCATTGCAGACGACCGTCACGGATTCCGGCGGGGCGTTCCGCTTCGAGCGCGTTCCGCCCGGCGCCTACGACATCCGCGTCGAGTTCCCCGGATTCCAGACGAGCGTGGCACACGTGCGCGTCGGCGCGCGGGCGCCGGCGCCGGTCACGATCGTCATGCCGATCGAGGGGGTGACGCAGATCGTCTCGGTCAGCGGCGGCGGCAACGAGGTCAACACGAACGGCGCGTCGAACCTGAACGCCGTCAGCGTCGACGCGAACACGCTCGACGATCTGCCGGTGCTCGACCAGGACGTCGTCGGCGCCCTGTCGCGGTTTCTCGATTCGACGGCCATCGGCACCAACGGCGCGACGGTGCTCGTGGACGGGATCGAAGTCAACGGGCTGGCGCTGTCGGCGTCGGCCGTGCAGCAGGTGAAGATCAACCAGGATCCGTACGCCGCCGAGTTCATGCGGCCCGGCCGTGGCCGGATCGAGATCATCACCAAGCCGGGCGGCAAGGATTACAGCGGCACGTTCAACCTGCGCTTCCGCGATTCGACGCTCGACGCCCGGAACGCGTTCGCGGCAACCAAGCCGGCGGAGCAGCGGCGCATCGTCGAAGGCACGCTCGGCGGCCCGGTGCCGAACACGCAGAAGACGAACTTCCTGTTCTCCGGTTCGTTCGACAGCCGGGCGACGCAGGCGATCGTGTACGCCGAAACGCTCGGCGGAACCGTGCAGGCCAACGTGCCGGCGCCGAGCAGCCGGTTGCTGGCGTCGGGGACGTGGAACCATCAGCAGGGCGACAGCATCACGCAGTCGGTCAGGTTCTCGCACCTCGACGCGAAGGACACGAACCAGGGCGTCGGCGGAGTGAGCCTGCCCGAATCGGGCTTCAACCACGAAGACCGCGAGGACGAGATGACGTTCAGCCAGCAGAACGTGTTCTCGCCCCGGCTCCTGAACGACTTCAAGTTCCTGTTCGGCGTGGAGCGGGAGCCGCGCACGAGCATCAACGCCGCGCCGCGGGTGGTCGTGATGGACGTGTTCACAGGCGGCGGCGCGCAGGCCGATTCGCTGCGGACCGAGCATCACTTTACGGCGGTCGAGGCGATCACCTGGTCGCCGAAACGCCACACGCTGAAGTTCGGACTCAACATCCCGGACTGGAGCTGGCGCGGCTACGACGACCGGACGAATACCGGCGGCACGTTCTACTTTTCCACGCTTCAGGACTACGCGTCGGCGCACCCCTTCTCGTTCGTGCAGCAGGTGGGCAACGGCAACACCGCGTTCCTCGAGAAGGTCGTGGGGCTATTCGTGCAGGACGAGCTCCGGCCAACCTCGAACCTGTCGATCGACCTCGGCCTGCGCTAGGACTGCCAGAACTACTTCCACGACAGCAACAACCTGGCGCCCCGTTTTTCATTCGCGTACGCGCCGGGCGGGCAGCCGAGCACGGTCATCCGTGGCGGCAGCGGCATCTTCTACGACCGGACGGGGCCTGACCCGATTCAGGACCTGCTCCGGTACAACGGTCACCAGCTCCTGCGCTACGTCCTGACGGATCCCGGCTACCCGAGTGCGCTGTCGCCGGGGCAGAGCCTTGGAGCCGAGCCGGCGAGCATCGTCCAACTCGG
>DASQHH010000786.1:0-5318 GCA_035632195.1 Vicinamibacterales bacterium | reverse complement strand
GCTGCGGTCGAGCGCGAATTGCAGCGAAACGTTCGTGTGGCCGAGACTGCTGCTCGACGTTATCTCGTCGATTCCAGCGATCGCCGAGAACGCCTTCTCCAGCGGCGTTGCCACCGTGGCAGCCATCGTCTCCGGGCTCGCGCCGGGCAGATTGGCGTCGACATTGATCGACGGATAGTCGACGGTCGGCAGGTCGCTGACCGGAAGCTTCCGGTACGACACGATCCCGAACACGAGGATGCCGATCATGAGCAAAGTCGTCATGACCGGCCGTCGAACGAACAGGCTCGTCAGGCTCATTTGAGTCCTCTAGTTCCCGCCGCTTCGGCCTCCGTTGCCGCCGCCACCGCCACCACCCGGGCTAGCGGCAGCATTGCCGTTGCGACCACCACGTCCACCGCGGCCCCGCCGACCGGAAGCTGCGCCGCCGCCGGATCCATTGTCGTTCGCGCCGCGAATGCGCACGGGAGCGTCGGGAGTAAGACGCGACTGGCCGTCCGTCACGACGCGATCGCCCTCGTGGATGCCGCTCGCGATGATAGCCAGGCCGCTCTCCATGCGCTCGACCACCACTCCCCGCTGCCGCGCGGTGTCCGCCTGATCGACGACGTACACGTACATGCCCCGCTGTCCGTTCACAATCGCCTGCGTCGGTACCACCAGCGCGCCGTCTTCGTCGAAGAGGTGTAACGACGTCGCGGTAAACTGCCCCGCCCAGAGGCGCCCGTTGGCGTTGTCGAACGTCGCCTTGAGCTGCACCGTCTGGGTCGACGTGTCGATGGCGTTGTCGATGAACGACAGCTTGCCCATGAGCCGCTCGCCGGTCGGTGCGCCGGCTGGGTTCGTCGTACCCGCGCCCAGTCCGGGGGACCCGGCCGCGTTGGCGCCCTGCTGAGCCGCGCCGCTGCCGGCCGGGTCAGTGCCCACGCTGCCCGCTCCGGCGCCACGAGAACCCCCGCGACGTCCGCGTCCGCCGCCACCTGCTTCGGACCCGCTCGCCGAGAATCCGCCGCCGTCCTGTCCAGGCGGGTCCTGCACCGGGTTCATCGCCGCCGCAGCGAGGGAATCGATCGAGGGAGTGGCCGGGGCCACGCCTCCCGGCACCGCGGCCACGGCCAGGCCGCCGCCAGCGCCGTATTGCTGCACGAGCGGCAGTTCGGACGACGGGATGGAGAACCTGACGTAGATCGGCCGCACCTGGTTGATGACGACGAGCGGCGTGCTGGCACCCGACCTGACCAGGTTGCCTTTCCTGATCAGCAGGTTGCCGGTCCGGCCGCTGATCGGCGCGCGGATGACCGAGTTGTCGAGGTTGAACTTCGCCTGGTCGACCGCCGCGCGGTCGGCGCGCATCGTCGCTTCCGCCGTCGCCTCGGACGTGACCTGAGTTTCAGTCTCGAGCGGCGTGATCACCTTGGCGGCGAGCAGTTCCTTGTACCGGGCGGCGTTCACCTTGGCATTCGCCCACGACGCGCTGTCTCTCGCCAGAACGGCCAGCGACTGGTTGTACGCGTTCTCGTACGGGCGCGGGTCGATATGGAACAACGACTGCCCTTGCCGAACCTCCTGGCCTTCCTGGAAGTCGACCGTAAGGACGATTCCGTCGACCTGCGGCGTGACGGTGACGCTCTGCATCGGCGTCACGATCCCGTTGGATTCGATGATGTAGGGCACCGTCGCTCGACGGGCGGGCGCGACGGTGACGAGCGCGACTGGACGCTGAGGCCGCTCCTGCTTCTTGGCGCAGGCGGTGAACGCGAACGACAACGTGACGGCGAAAACCGGCAGCGGCGCGCGACGGGTGACGTGTCGCAATCCGATCATGTAGAGCGAGCGGGAGGCGGGTCGAAGGGCGAACGATTGAGGGAGAGCGGCGGGTGGCACCAGCCGGACGGAATCAATGGGGTCCGCACCCGGCGATTTCACAAAGATCTCCGTCGCTTCACGAATGTAGTACGTGCAAGCCCCTCAATGTGTTCGGAAACTTCTCGCCCGCCTATGGAGCCGCGCTGGGCACGCCCGATGTCCCGGACACGATGGGCCCCCGCAGGCTATCGGGCCGGAGCTCACTGTCCACCGCCCGACCCAGCCTGAGAATCGTGTCGATCGTTGTTCGAACGTCCGCCGACGTCGTCCGGAAATTCACGATGCACGCCCTCAACGCGAACGCTCCATCGAGGACCGCGTTCGACAGGTATGCCGTGCCCTCGGCCTGGATGCGTGACAACAGCGCGGTATTCAGGTCGTTCAAGTACTGCGAGGCGCCCTCGGCCGTGCGCTCCAGGTCGGCCGGGATGTAACGAAACGTGCTGATGCTGAGCGACTGCGTGAACGTTTCCAGCTCCGGCTCCGCCGCGGCCAGCCGATGCATGTCGTGCGACAACGCGATGTCGTCGGCGATCATCTGGCGATACCCGTCGCGGCCGACCTGCTGGATCGTCGTCCAGACCTTGAGCGCACGGAATCCGCGGGAGTTCTGCGGCCCCCACTCGTGGAAGTTCGTCGGCGGATCTTCGGCGGCGCCCTCGAACCGGTAGTACGGCGGATGGAACACGAACGCGTCGTGCAACTCGGACGGCCGGCGCACGAGCGCACACCCCGCCTCGAGCGGCGCATAGAACCATTTGTGCGGATCGACCGCCACGGAGTCCGCGAGCTCGATGGCGCGAAGCTCGGTGGGAGCGTCTTCGAGCACCGCCGCCGGCGCGCCGTACGCACCGTCCACGTGGAACCAGAGGTCGAACTCGCGCGCGATGGCGGCCAGTTCGTTCAAGGGATCGATCGCTCCCGTGCCGACCGAGCCGGCGGTTCCGATGATGACGGCCGGATGCAGGCCTTCGCGACGATCCTGCTCGATCTGCGCGCGCAGCGCGTCGGTGCGCATCTCACGCGCTTCGTTCACCGGAATCGAGCGCAGGGCGTCGAGTCCGAGGCCGCAGATGTCGACGGCCTTCTGAATCCATGTATGCACCTCGGCCGACGCGTACACGACCAGGCGATCCGATTTGTCGACGCCGAGCGCGCGCAGATCGCGCCGCGATTTGGCGCGCGTCGCCGCAATGAAGCACGTGATGTTGGCGACGTTTCCGCCGCTTACGAGAATGCCGCCGCAGTCGGTCGGGAAGCCGATCAGCTCCGCGATCCAGCGAAGGCTCTGCTTCTCGATCTCGGTCGCAACCGGCGAGAGCGACCACGCGCCGCAGTTCGGATTCACCGTCGCCGCGAGGAGATCGGCGAGCGCGCCGATGGGCGCGGCGGAGGATGTGATGTACCCGAAGAATCGCGGGTGGCCGTTGAGCGTCGAGCCCTCGAGCACCAACTCGGCGGCCCGTTCCATGACCTCGAGCGCCGGAGCGCCATGCCGCGGCACGCCTTCGTCCGCCCGGATCTTTGCGCGCACGGCGGCAGGCGTCGTGTCGGGAGCGGTGGGGAGATCGCGCAGCGTCGACAGAAAGTCCGCGACGCGATCCACGAGGGCGTGGCCGGCGGCGCGGAAGTCGTTCGGAGACAGCTCAGCGGGGGAGGATCTCATCTGGGACGGCGAGGGAGTGGCTTGATAGCGATCGAAGTGGACTAGCGGATGTATGGGTGCGGCGCAGCGAAGTGCGCGAAGTCTGAGGTCTCACATCCGACAGCCGACGTCGGACTTCTCGCTTTTCTATGCCTGGGCGGAGTGCCTACCTCACAGCTGATCCTTGTTCGGCCACGGCAGTCGCGCTTGGACTCGTCTTCGCGGTACGAATCTCAGGCAGCGAGATCTTGAACTCCGTTCTGCCCGGCTTGGAGTCCACGTCGATCGTGCCTTCGTGCGTGAGGACGATGCGTCGGCTGATGTCGAGGCCGAGTCCTGTGCCCTGGCCCATGGGCTTCGTTGTGAAGAACGGATCGAAGATCCGCGGAAGGACATCGGCGGGGATGCCCGATCCGTTGTCGACGATGCGCACGACGACGCGGCCGTTCTCGGCCCGGGCGCTGACGTTGATTTCGCCCTTGGGACCGAGCGCGTCGAGCGCGTTCTCGATGAGGTTGGACCAGACCTGATTCAGCTCGCCGCCATACGCGCCGACCTTGGGCAGGTTGGCCGGGATGTCGAGCCGAACCGAGGCGGACTTCGACTTTGCTTTCGAGGCGAGCACCGCAATCGTGTCCGAGATTCCTTGCGCGATGTCGGCCGGTTCACGCACCGTCGCGCGATCCATGTAGGTGAAGCGCTTGATCGCCGACACGAGATCATGGATGCGCGTCGCGGCGCGCTCGATGTCCTCGGCGAGAAGGCGCGTCGTGATGCCGGCGGCGACGGAGCGGAGCGCGGCGTCGAGCGATTCTTCGGGGAGACTCTCCGCCAGCTCGTCGAGCGCGGCCACCGGGACGCCCGCGTCGCTCAGGCTCTGCGCGGTGGCGGGGTCGGCACCGTGCGCCTCCAGCCACTCGATGACCTCCTCTTCGCGGTCGGCTCGCTCGATGGCGGAAAAGACTCCCGTCATTCGTGGGAACGCGCCCCCGTCGCGGACGTTGTCGATGCGCGCGATGTCGCGTTCACTCAGGTTCGCCGCGCCGAGCTCTCGCGCCGACACTTCGGCCTGTGCGAGTGTGCCGACCAGTGTCCGCGCGCTGCGCGCCACCGCCGACGCGGGGTTGTTCAGCTCGTGCGCGAGCCCGGCCGAGAGACGTCCAAGCGACGCGAGCTTGTCGATCTGCCAATCGTTGGCCGAGAACTGGCGAGCGCGGTCGAGCATGACGTGCACGAGGATCTCGGTCACGACCGGACACTCGCGCGTGAGCTCCTGAAACTGGCTCTTGTGAACGACGAGCGCTTCGATCGGCGTCTCGACGATCGACACGCCGGGTGATGTTTTCATTCGCGAATAGGGAAGCAGTCCGGTCACGTCGCCCGCGTGCCACTCCAGAAATTTCTTCTTTTCTCCCCCACGCTCCACGGAGATGGAGCCGTCGCCAATGAAGATGATCACCATCTCCTCGGCCGGCTGATTGGTTTCGACGAAAGCGTTGCCGATCTCGAGACGACGGACTTCGCCATGCGCGGCCAGCCATTCGAGTTCGGCTCGCGGCGCGGCACCGAGCGTTCGGTGCGCAACCAGTCGTTCGACGACCCCAGCGTCGTTCATAGGCGTACCTATCACACCGTCTCCAGGTATTCGTGGACCATGCTGACCGTGGCTGAGCCTTCGCCGACGGCCGATGCCACGCGTTTGCCCGATCCGCGCCGTGCATCGCCGGCGGCGAACACGCCGGGCACGCTCGTCTCGAACAGGAACGGGTCGCGCGCCAAAGGCCAGCCACGCGGCGGGCGGCCGGCG
>DASQHH010000785.1:0-4645 GCA_035632195.1 Vicinamibacterales bacterium | reverse complement strand
ACCAGCGCCTCGTCGAAACGCGGTCGGTGGACGTCCACGTGGGACGCCTGAGGGCCAAGCTCCTGACGGCGGGACGCCAGATCGAGACGGTCATCGGTCTGGGGTACCGATTTGTGGATTGATTGGCTTTCCTCGGAAGCGACTCGGCCGTAGACTCTCCGGCGGAGGGTTCCGATGGCCGAGCAGGTTCAGACGTACAAGAATCACAGGCGCTTCTTCCCGTTGTTCCACTTCGTGGTGGCGCCGATCCTGCTGGCGAACGTGATCGTCGTGGGACGGCGCCTCTACCTGACGCCCACGCGGCACGTCGCCTGGGAGCTGCTGATTGCCGTGACGCTCGTGATGCTGGCGCTCGCCGCCCGCCTCATGGCGCTGGCGGTGCAAGACCGGGTGATCCGGCTCGAAATGCGGCTGCGGCTGCACCAGCTGCTGAGCGGCGACCTCAGGAACCGGATCAACGACTTGACGCCGCGCCAGCTCATCGCCCTGCGCTTCGCGAGCGACGCGGAGCTGCCGGCGATAGTCGGCGAGGTCCTCGCGGGCAAGCTCGCGACGTCGCAGGACATCAAACTGGCCGTGAGGAACTGGCAGGGCGACTGGATGAGAGCCTAACGCTTGATCGACCGGAGGATCTTCGGCGTCAGCATCCACCGGAGGTCTCCCGGTCCGCCGGGCGGTACTTCGTCGAGATCGATGCGGCAGATCGCGCCCTTCTTGAACTCGACCGGATGACGCGATCCGATCAGCCGCGCCGCAAGCTCGCCGATCCCGGGCTCGTGGCCGACGAGCGCGATCGCGTGTTTCCGTCCGTGCTTCTCGAGATCGGCGACGAGCGCCGCGTAGGCCCCGCCGGGCGCCAGCGAATCGACGTTGACGATGGGCGGCCGCGAATCGAGCGCGGACGCGACGATTTCGGCCGTCTGCCGCGTGCGCACGAGCGGGCTCGTGAGGATGACGTCGAACGTGACGTTGAGCCGTGCGAGCCCGCGCGCTTCTTTCTTGAGGCGATCCATGCCGTCGTCGCTGAGCGGCCGCTTGGTGTCGTCGGGCCACGCGTCGCCGCGCGCTTCGGCGATGCCGTGTCGAATCAGATACAGCTCGTAGGATCCGGCCATTGGTCAGCTCGCGCGCGACTTTGTTGCAGGCGACGCTGCCGCACGCGGGCGCGGGGCGTGTTCCCAGGTCAACCTGGCCACAAGCGTCTCGAGCGCCGGACGGCCGCGCATGTAGCGCGCGTGCAGCCGGCGGCAGTCCGCTTCGAGCGCTGCGACGAGGCCATCCAGCGCGCGCCAGACGGCGACGCTCGGAGGCGCCAGCGTCGCCTGCATCTGGCGGATCCGCTCGATGAGCGTCTGCAGGTCGTGCATGCGTCCAAGCGCGTCCTGTTGGTGCTTGAGCACGCGAAGCTGCGGGATGGACGTGCGTCCGGCAGCTTCGGCGGACAGCTCCAGCGCGTATCGAAGTTTCTTCAACGCGATGCGCACGGCGTGCAGCCGCTCCGGCAGATAAACGGCGCCAGCGTCGCGCATCGTGGTCTCGAGCTGATGGGCGCGGCGCGTGAGCCGCGCGTCGATGACCCAGCGCCATTGCTCGGTCCGGCGGCTGTGCCCGTCCCGTGCGGCGAGTTCCTCTTCGGCCTTTTTGAGCCGCTTGGACAGGCGGCGCATCTCGCGGGTCGGCAGGTCGTCCGCCAGGCGCTTGCGCGCCTCGTCGCGGGCCTTGGCGACATTGACGGCCAGCCGGCTCAACGGGCCGCTGTGCTCCCGGCGCGCCTCATGCAGCTCGTCTATCAACAGGAGGAGCACATCGAGCTCGCGGACGACGCCCAGACGGCTTGTAATCTTGCGAAGGCGCCGGCTCAGCTTGCGTGTGGACGCCGCCTCGAGCTGAAGGATCGGTATCAGCTCGCGGAGGCGGCGCGACGCGACACGGGCCGCGTGGAGCATGCGGATATCGCCGCGTTCGAGTCCCCTAAGGGTCCGGTTGAACCTTTTGAGGTGGTTGTCGAGCAGCTCGGATCGGCCGGCGACGACGGACATGGCGAGAATCGTCATTATATGGTTAGCTGACGGCCGGGAATCATGCGTATTGCGGCAATAGACATTGGCACCAACTCTATCCACATGATAGTGGTGCAGATACGGCCCGATCTCTCGTTCGAAGTCATCGATCGGGAGAAGGAAATGGTGCGCCTGGGCGCCGGTGGTCTGGACGGCCGTGCGCTCACGCCTGAGGCCATGCACGCGGCACTCCAGGTGCTCGCGAAATTCAGGCGTCTGGCCGAATCCCATCGCGTCGACGACATCGTGGCCGTGGCCACGAGCGCCACACGCGAGGCGGAGAACGGCGGAGACTTCCTTCGGACGGTCACGGACCAGACCGGCATCCGGCCTCAGGTGATTTCGGGGACCGAGGAAGCCCGTCTCATCCATACAGCGGCGGTCTACGGCGTCGGGAATCCGCGCGACGTCGCAGTGGTCGTGGACATCGGCGGCGGCAGCGTCGAGGTGACGCGGGGCGACAGCGCGAGTGTCGAATTGGGCCGCAGTTTCAAACTCGGCGTCATCCGGCTGACAGAGCGCTTCGTCAAGAGCGATCCGCTCGAGCCCCGCGACGAACGCAAGCTCGTCCGCTACATCGACGATCAGATCGGCAAGTACCTCGGGCAGATCGCGCGGAGTGGTTTCGCGCGGGTCATCGGCACCTCGGGCACGATCCTCAGCCTTGGCGCCGTCGCGCTCGCCGAAGAGGGCCAGCTGGGCGTCCCGCTGCGCAACCGGCGCATCTCCGCCAAACAAGTCCACCGTCTGCGAAAGAACCTCGTCGCGCTCAGCCTCGAAAAACGCCTGCGCGTGCCCGGACTCGAGCCGAGACGGACCGACCTGGTCGTGGCCGGCGCGATTCTCATCGACGAGATCGTGCGGCGGCTCGGCGCCGACGATCTCACTCTCTGCGACCTGTCATTGCGCGAAGGCCTGGTGCTCGACTACGTGTCGCGCCACCGGCAGCAGATCGCGCACGCGGACCTGTATCCGGACATCCGGCGCCGGAGCGTGATCGAGCTGGCGGAGCGCTGCAACTACTGGCCCGCGCACGCGCACCAGGTGGCGCGCCTTGCGACGTCCTTGTTCGACCAGACGCGCGTCATCCACGGACTGACCGATCGCGAGCGCGAATGGCTGGAATACGCCTCCATCCTGCACGACGTCGGGGTTCACATCAGTTACGAGCGGCACCACCGGCACTCGTACTATCTGATCAGCAACGGCGACCTCCGCGGCTTCGAGCCGGACGAAATCGAAGTCATGGCGCTGGTCGCACGTTACCATCGCCAGGCGACGCCGAAGCGCAGCCACGAGGGATTCGGCGATCTGAAACGCAAGAAGCGGCGGACGGTCCGCACGCTCGCGGCGATCCTGCGGCTCGCCGAGAGCCTCGACCGCAGCCATGCGCAGAGCGTGGGCGCGATCGAACTGCACGACCGCGGCGACGACGATCTGCTGCAGGTCCGCACGGCGGGCGACGCGGAGCTGGAGCTTTGGGCGGCGCAGCGCCACGCCGCGCCCTTCGAACGGATGACCGGCAAGCCGCTCCGCATCGAAGCGGGCCGGCTCCCGACCAAGACGGAAGACACTCATGCTCAACACGCTGATGCAACCCCACGAGTACCCGGGCAAACTGCTGGTCGTCGAGGGGATCGACGGGTCCGGAAAAACGACGCAACTCGGGCTGCTGGCCAAGTGGCTGACCGCCGAAGGCCACCGCGTCTTCATCACGGAATGGAACTCGTCCGCCCTCGTGAAGGCGGCGACGAAGACCGGCAAGAAGAAAAACGCGCTCACGCCGATGACGTTCAGCCTGCTGCACGCGACCGACTTCGCTGACCGTCTGCTCTACAAGATCATTCCGCCGCTGAAGGCAGGGATGATCGTTCTGGCGGATCGGTACGCGTTCACGGCATTCGCCCGCGACGCGACCAGAGGCGTGGACCGCCAGTGGCTTCGGGAGCTGTACAGCTTTGCCGTGCGACCGGATCTCTCGCTGTACTTCAGGGTGCCCATCGAGGTGTCGGTCGACCGCCTGATGGCGCGGCGCGTCAAGCTCAAGTTCTACGAGGCGGGAATGGACCTCGGGTGGAGCACGAACCCGGTCGAGAGCTTCCGCCTGTTCCAGGGCAAGGTGCTCGAAGAATACGACCGGCTCGTGGACGAGTTCGGGCTGCAGGTGATCCACGCTTCCGGCAGCATCACCGATCAGCAGCGGCTCGTGCGCACGGTGGTCGCGCCGGTCGTCAACGCGCGGGCGACCGAAGTGGACATGGTGGCCGTCGGAGACGAAGCATGACGTCAGGAACCGAAGGCGAGGCGCTCAACGGCGCCAACGGCGGGAGTCTCGCCGGCCGCTACTACGGCCGCGGGATTCCCTATCTGCCGATCGAAGGGTACCCCGGCAAATTGATCGCGATCGAAGGCACCGACGGGGTCGGCCGCACGACGCAGATCCAGCTGCTGCGCGAGTGGCTCGAAGTCAAGGGCTACGGCGTCGTCGAGACCGGCTGGACGCGATCGCCGCTGATGCAGCCGACGATCGAGATCGCCAAGTCGAGCAATACGCTCAACAAGCTGACGTTCGTCCTCCTGTATGC
>DASQHH010000784.1:0-3653 GCA_035632195.1 Vicinamibacterales bacterium | reverse complement strand
TCACATCGTCCTGCATGTTCACCGTCGCCTGGACTGAGTAATCGGCCCACCCGAAGTCGCCGGCGAACGACATCGGCGGCAGGTACGTCGGATCCGACTGGCAGTACGCATGTCCCGCCGGCTCGGCGCACACCGTCCACGTGCCCGACGAGGGCGTCCACTGAGCGGCGCCGTTTTCAAAACTGTCGGTAAACAGCGTCGCGGCGGTGGCGCGCGGCGCGGCGATCATCAATGCGATTGAAACGGCTGCGGCGGCGTGCGCGATGCGGGTACGCATGAGGTCCTCCCAGGGTCCGTGCGAACCTGCATTCTGCGATCATGCGGTCTGCACATGCGAGCACGGCCGTTCTCTCGCACTCCTCTTGACATCCCACAAGAGACAGGCGATACTCCTCTGGTCAGGCCAGAGGAGTGAGACGTGGCGAATAAATCCGAAATCCTCCAGGGGACCCTGGATCTCATGGTGTTGAAGACGCTCGACGCGATGGGCCCGCTGCACGGCTACGGCGTGGCGCTGCGCATCGAGCAGTTGAGCGAAGACGTCCTGCAGGTCAATCAGGGGACGGTATATGCCTCCCTCGTGCGGCTCGTCCAGAAGGGCTGGATTCACGCCGACTGGGGCACATCGGAAAACAACCGCAGCGCGAAGTACTACAGCATCACCGCGCGGGGACGAAAGCAGCTCGCGGCGGAGACCGAGGACTGGACGCGGATTGCCGGCGTCATCGGCCGGCTGTTACAGCTGGAATCGAGGTAAGCGATGCTAGATTTTCTGCGGCTGGCCGCCTCGCGCGTGCGCTCGGCCCTCTCCCTGACCCGCGTGGACGCTGAGTTTCAGAAAGAGCTGGCGTCGCATCTCGACCTGGCGACCGCCGAGAACATCCGGCGCGGGATGGCGCCGGACGAAGCGCGGCGGCAGGCGCGGATCCGCCTGGGCGGAGTCGCGCAGCTTCGCGAAGACAACCGCGGGTTGCACGGTCTGCCGTTCCTGGCCGCCGCCGTTCAGGACGTCCGCTACGGCTGGCGCGTCCTGCGCAAGTCTCCCGGATTCGCGATCACGGCGGTCCTCACGCTCGCGCTGGCCATCGGTGCGAACGCCGTCGTCTTCGCCGCGCTCAACGCGTTCATCCTTCGCCCGCTGAACGTCCCGCATCCGGAGAGCCTCTACTCAATTCACCGGATCGGCGACGATGCGGCGAACCAGTCGTATCCGGACTATGTCGACCTGCGCGATCGCAACCGCAGCTTCGAGGATCTCGCGGCTTACACCTGGGCGTTCATCGGCGTCGACGCGGGGACCAGCCCGATGCGGGCATGGGGCGTGGCCGCCAGCGGCAACTACTTCGATGTCCTCGGCATACAGCCGCATCTCGGCCGAGTGTTTCATGCGGCCGACGAGCACGGCCCGAACAGCGCGCCGTACGTGGTGCTCGGGTACGGCTACTGGCACGCGCACTTTCACGACGACCCGGCCATCGTCGGACGGACCGTCCGGCTCAACACGCATCCGTTCACGGTCATCGGCGTCGCCCCGGCCGAATTTCGCGGCACGCTGCTGCTGTTCAATCCCGATTTCTTCGTGCCGCTCGTGAATGTGGAACAAATCCAGAGCGCCATCGGACTGAACGATCGGGGAAACCGCGACGCGGTGTTCATGACGCTGGGACACCTGAAAGCCGGCGTGACGCCGGCGCAGGCGGCCGCCGACGTGGACGCGATCTGGGCCGATGTGGTGAAAACCTACCCGGCCAACCACCGGGCGTCGACGTTTGCGCTCGGGCGACCCAGTCTGTACGGGGAACATCTGGGCCGTCCCTTCCGGACATTTCTGTCCGCTTTGATGCTGCTGGCCGGACTGATTCTGGTCGCCGCCTGCGCGAATCTGGGCAGCGTGTTCACAGCGCGCGCCGCGGATCGCGCGGGTGAAGTGGCGCTGCGCCTCGCGCTCGGGGCAGGACGTCTGCGCATCGTTCGACAATTCCTGACCGAAGCGCTCCTGCTGTCGGCGGCTGGAACCGCGCTCGGATTGTGGGGCGCCGTGCGGCTGTTGCAGGTGCTCCGCGCGTGGCAGCCGTTTCCCCAATATCCAGTGAATGTCCCGTTGACGCCGGATGCGACCGTGTACGCCGTGGCGGTGCTGATGGCGTTCGTCAGCGGGCTCCTCTTCGGCGCGGCGCCCGTCCGGCAGCTCCTTCGGACCGACGCATACGCGACGATGAAGGCCGGTTTGCGATACACGGCCGGACCGCGCCTCGCCCTTCGCGACGTCCTGGTGATCGTGCAAATCGCCATCTGTGCGGTGCTCGTCACATCCTCGCTGGTCGCGGTCCGCGGCCTGGCTCGGTCACTCAACAGCGGATTGGGATTCGATCCGCGGAACGTGATGCTCGTCAACACGCCGATCGAAATGGCGGGGTATCACGACGATCAGGTACCCGCGTTCCAGAAGCGCTCGCTCGAGGCGATGGCGGCCCTTCCGGACGTCGTGTCCGTCGCGATCGTGAACGCGATCCCGCTCACCGGCGGCGTGGAGGAGGACCGGATCTTCCGAGGCGAAGCGACGGACTTGCGGCCGGCGAATGCCGCGGCGACCGCCAGCATTCTGAAGATATCCCCTGAGTACCTTCACACGGCAGGCACCACGCTGCTCGCCGGCAGAGAATTCACCTGGCACGACGACACCGGCGCGCCGCGAGTCGCCGTGATCAACGCGGAGTTCGCGCGCAGGATGTTCGGATCGGTGGCTGCCGCTCCCGGGCGATATTTCAGGCTGCAGAACGGTACGCAGATCGAAGTGGTCGGCGTGGCCGAAGACGGCAAGTACGACGCCCTCACCGAGGATCCGAGGCCTGCGGTGTTTCTGCCGATTGTGCAGTTTCCGTCGAATGATGCGTGGCTGGTGATCCGTTCCGCAGGCAACACACCGCAACGGGCCGCGGCCATCGAGGGAAAACTGCGCGAGCTCGATCCGGCCCTCCCGGCGCTCATCCAGACGTGGGACGGCGCGATGACCATCCCGCTGTTTCCCGCGCGCATGGCGGCCGCGGCGCTGGGCGTTCTCGGGTTGATGGGTGCCATGCTCGCCGTGACCGGCATTTTCGGCATCGCGGCCTGCTCGGTCAGTCAGCGGTTGAAGGAGTTCGGCATCCGCATGGCGCTGGGCGCGCAGCCCATGCAGGTGCTGCGGTCGTCGCTCGCACGTCCGCTCAGGTTGCTGATGCTCGGGTCCGTGGCAGGCCTCGTCCTCGGCGTCGTGATCAGCCGCGTGCTCGAGTTCCTCGTGTACGAAGCCAATCCGCGCGATCCGGTGGTGCTGGCGGGTGCGGTCCTCGCGATGTCAGCGCTGGGCATCGTCGCGACGTGGATTCCAGCGCGGCGCGCCCTGTCGCTCGACCCGTTGACGCTGCTTCGCGACGAATAGTGCCGTTGAGGCCTACGGACGGGGCCGCTGGAGATCGACGTCGCAGCGCCTCCGGAGGCGCTCGCTGATCGCGGCGTCCGACTGACCCTCGGTGACGTCGGCGGCCGCGGTCAGATGCCGCGCCCCGCCGCATAACACCGTCACCTTCGCGACCACGTTGTTCGCACGCCGGTCGAATGTCGTCCGTTGCTCGAGAGGCGTCCCCTCGCCCCAGACATCCCCGATCGGGTAG
>DASQHH010000783.1:0-2548 GCA_035632195.1 Vicinamibacterales bacterium | reverse complement strand
GCAACATGTCGTCCTCGTCGCCGCTTCGACGCTGGCGGCGTGCGCGATCGCCATTCCGCTCGGAATCTTCGCCGCCCGGCGTCCGCGCCTGGCCGCGCCGCTGACGGCCGTCGCCAGCGTTGTCCAGACCGTTCCGAGTCTGGCGATGTTCGGGTTTCTGCTTCCGGTCCCGCTCGTCGGCGGCGTCGGATCGCGGGCGGCGCTCGTCGTGCTGATTCTGTACGGCTTGCTTCCGATCCTGCGGACGACAATGGCCGGGCTCCGCAGCATTGACGCGGCGATGGTCGAGGCCGGCACCGCGATGGGGATGACGCCGCGCGAGCTGCTGACGCTGGTCGAGCTGCCGCTGGCGCTGCCGTCGATTGTCGCGGGCGTCCGCGTGGCCGCGGTCGTCGGCGTCGGCACGGCGACGATCGCCGCAGCCATCGGCGCCGGCGGCCTGGGCGAGTACATCTATCGCGGTCTGTCGATGGTCGACACGACCGTCATCCTGGCCGGTGCGATCCCCGCAGCGGCGCTTGCGCTCGTCGTGGACGGCCTGCTGCTCGCGGCGGGACGAAGACTGGCGTCGCGACATGGACGGCGGCGGCCAATTGCGGCCGTGGCCGCAGCGCTCGCGGCCGTGCTGCTGCTCGGGGCCACACTGCGCGCCGCCCGCCGCGGCGAGGGAGCCATCGTCGTCGGTTCCAAGAACTTTACCGAGCAGCTCGTGCTGGGCGAGATCGTCGCGCAGGCGATCGAGCGGGAAGGGCTTCCCGTTGAGCGGCGTCTGAATCTCGGCGGCACGCTCATCTGCGACCGTGCGCTGCTGACCGGGGACATCGACGTCTACGTCGAGTACACGGGAAGCGCGCTCACGGCCGTTTTCCACCACGCGACGGATACCGATCACACTGATTCCAGGCGCGTGTTCGAACAGGTGCGCGAGGACTACGCGCGCACGGGGCGGACGCTGCTGCCGCCGCTTGGCTTCGACAACACGTTCGCGATTCTCGTCCGCGGAGCCGACGCGCGCGCGCATGGACTTCGAACGATCGACGATGCGGCCCGCGAGGCGTCGCATTGGCGGGCGGGATTCGGCTACGAGTTCATGGAGCGGCCAGATGGGTTTCAGGGCCTCGCGCGGACGTACGGGCTGCACTTCGCGAACGCGCCAAGAGTGATGGACCTGACCTTGACATACCGCGCCCTTGCTGCCGGCCAGGTGGATCTGATTGCCGGCGATTCGACCGCCGGACTGATTAAAGGTCTCGACCTCGTTCAACTCGCCGATACGAGGCACTATTTTCCGCCGTACGACGCGGCGATCGTTGCGCGATCCGCGGCGCTTTTGCGTAATCAGCGACTGCGTGCCGCCCTGGAACGCCTATCGGGGGGGATCTCGACGGACGACATGCGCGCGATGAATTACGCCGCGGACTTCGAGCATCGCGACATCTCGGCGATCGCTCGGTCATTTCTCGCCAAAACCCGCTAAAAACGGCCCTTGCAACCCAAGGGCCCCCGGAATTCGTCTAAGAGCGGCAGAGGTCACACCGATGAAGGCTACCTTCGGCATTCTTGCGCTGACCGCCGCCGTCCTCGTTCCCACCGCAGCGAGCGCGTCGCCGCGTCACTGGTATCCCGATCGAGCCCAGGTCGAAGCGCGCCGCGAAGTCCGCCGGGAAGCCCGGCAGGCCGTCCGAGAGGCTGCCCGCGCGCGGGCGCACGCGGAGGCCGATTTCCATCGGGCGTTCTGGGCGGACCGTTTGGCAATCCGCGCCGAAGTCCGGGAACGGACGCGCGAACTGCGGGAATCGCTTCGCGAAGCGCACCGCGAACTCCGCGAGCGACTGCGAGACCTCCGGCGTTAGTGCTACGCGATTCTTGCCAGCGGCTCCGGCACCGGGCTGGTGAAGTCCTGCATCACCTCGCCATGCTGGCTCAGGTCGAGGCCCAACGCCTCCTGATCTTCGGAGACCCGCAGCGGGATGATCAGGTCGGTGATGCGGTAGAGCACCCACGACCCGCAGAACGAAAAGGAGGCGACAAAGATCAGCGCGCCGCAGTGAACGAGGAACGTCGCGGCGTGCCCGGACGTCAGCCCGACGTCCTTCGCGAAGACGCCCGTGAGCAGCATGCCGACCATCCCGCCTACGCCATGGCACGGGAAGACGTCCAGCGTGTCATCGACGGTGGACTTGCTGTTCTTCCAGTGGACCATCAGGTTCGACACCACGCTTGCGCACGTGCCGATGAAGATGCTCTCGCCGATGCTGACGAAGCCCGCGGCAGGCGTGATCGCGACGAGTCCGACGACCGCGCCGACGCACGCACCGAGCGCGGACGGCTTGTGGCCGCGCATGCCGTCGAAGAAGATCCAGGCGAGCGCCGCCGCGGCCGACGCCGTGTTCGTCGTCGCGAACGCCATTGCCGCCTGACCTGAAGCCGACAGCGCCGATCCGGCGTTGAACCCGAACCATCCGAACCAGAGCATGCCGGTGCCCAGAATTACGAACGGAATGTTCGCCGGCGTGTGCGCCTCGCCGTTCTTGTGCGTCGTCCGTCG
>DASQHH010000782.1:0-1880 GCA_035632195.1 Vicinamibacterales bacterium | reverse complement strand
CATCGCCGCGGTCGCCGCCCTGACGCTCGGCATCGGCACCAACACCGCGATTTTCACCGTCGTCAATGCGGTCCTGCTCAAGCCGATCCCCTTTCCCAATCCCGATCGCCTCATCCTCTTCATGAACGTGTCGCCGCAGGGGTCCGGACAGGCGGCGTCGCCCGCGAAGTTCGCATTCTGGCGCAGGCAGACCAGCGTCATCGAGGACGCGGCCGCGTTTCGCAACGGCGTCGTCAATTACACCGGCGGCGACTTCGTCGAGCAGCTCAAGAACGCCCAGGTGAGCGCCGATTACTTCAAGCTGTTCGGCGCGCCGATCATTCAGGGGCGTCCGTTCTCGGCTGAGGAGGATCGGCCCGGAGGCGAGAAGGTCGCGCTCGTCAGCGAAGGGCTGTGGACGCGCCGGTTCGGCGGCGATCCGCGTTTCGTCGGCCGCACCGTCTCGCTCGGCGGCGAGCCGTTCGTCGTCATCGGCATCGTCGGACGCGAGTTCAACACGACGGAGTTCGGGCCGCAGCCGGAAGTCTTCACGCCGTTTCAACTCGATCCGGACACCAAGGACCAGGGGCACTTCTTCCAGGCGGCGGCACGGCTGAAACCCGGCGTCTCGCTCGAACAGGCCAACGCGCGGCTGCAGCTGTCGGCGGCCGAATACAAGACGATCTTCCCGAACGCGCTTGGACCGAACCAGACGTTCGGCGTCATGCGCTTCCAGGAAGCGTTCGTGAAGAACGTGCGGCCGCTGCTGCTGATCATGGCCGGCGCCGTCAGCTTCGTGCTCCTCATCGCGTGCGCGAACGTCGCGAATCTTCTGCTGGTCCGCGCGACGGCGCGCCGGCGGGAGATCGCGATTCGATCCGCGATCGGCGCGGGACGCGGCCGCTTGATGCGACAGCTGCTCGCCGAGAGCGTCGTGCTGTCGCTGGCCGGCGGTGCGTTCGGGCTCGCCTTCGGCAGCCTCGCCATCCGCGCGCTCCTGTCAATCAATACGGCGGGCCTGCCGCGGCTCGGCGAGCACGGCTCCGCGGTGGGCGTCGACTGGCGCGTCGTGCTGTTCACGGTCACCGTGGCCATCGGCACGGGCGTCATCTTTGGGTTGATTCCGGCGCTGCAGGCATCGCGGACGGATCTCAACCTGACGCTCAAGGAAAGTGGCGGCCCTTCGGGCACGGGCTTCCGTCAGAACAAGGCTCGCGCCGTGCTCGTCGTCGCCGAGGTCGCGCTCGCGCTGATCCTGCTCGTCGGCTCCGCGCTGCTGATTCGCACCTCGATCGCGCTGCGCGCCGTTGATCCCGGTTTCGACGCCCACAACGTGCTGACGATGTGGATGTCGCTCGCCGGGCAGCAATATCAGAAGACCGCCGCCGTCGATCAGCTCGTGCGCGATGGCCTCGATCGTCTGAACGCGCTCCCCGGCGTGGAGCTCGCGACCGCCACCTGCTGCGTGCCGCTGCAGGGCGGCTACGGGCTGCCCTTCACGATCGTCGGACGGCCGCTCCAGAACGGCCCGTATCACGGCGGCGGCGCCTGGGTGACCGTGTCCTCGAACTACTTCGAGGTGTTCAGGATTCCCATCCGGCGCGGACGCTCGTTCACGACCCGCGACGATGCGTCGGGGCCGCCGGTGGTCATCATCAACGAGTCGATGGCGAAACAGTACTGGAAGGACGCGGATCCACTGAACGATCGCCTGGTGATCGGCAAGGGCGTCATGCGCGAGTTCGCCGCCGAGCAGCCCCGGCAAATCGTCGGCATCGTGGCCGACAGCCGCGACAACGCGCTCAACAGCGATCCCGGTCCGAAAATGTTCATCACGCAGGCGCAGGAGACCGACCTGGCCAACGCACTCAATCTGCGGCTTGCGCCGCTGGCCTGGGTCG
>DASQHH010000781.1:0-5291 GCA_035632195.1 Vicinamibacterales bacterium | reverse complement strand
TTTGCCGCCTGCGCCGAAACGGCGACGGCGCCGAGCGTCACGACCAGGATGGCCGCCTTCATGGCGGCAATTCTAAACGACCTCAGGCTTGCCGCGCCGAAGCGCGCGGGTGCGGGCGCTACGACTTTGGTGAACCGAGCTTCGGGAGTTCCGTGTGGGGGGAATGGAGCTCGTAAAGGGCACCGGCGGTGTCGGTGCGGTATTTGGCTACCGCCTCGCTGACCTCGTTGCCGTACAGGTCAACCTTTCCGTCGCTGTCCTGCAGGTCGAATGCCGCCGCTGAGCCGCTGAGATCCTTTGGCGCGACGACTCTCGGGGCCGGCGGGTGTGGCGGTCGTGTAGAGGTTACGGTCGGGGGCGGCAGAAGCATCCACACCAGGGCGATTGCCATGACGAACGCCGCGAAAACGCTGAGCGCCTTCACCATCAGCTCCGCGGCCTGATTTTGCAACCAGGGTGCCACCACCCGTCATCCGTGACGTGATTCGCTGCGGTGTGGCGCATCTGTTGCAGGGCTACTGGGCAACGTGGCAGGCAACATCAAGACTGACCTCAAGATGCGCGCCGCCGAGCTCAACTCAGAGTGGCGCCGCGTTCGCACTGCGCACCCGCGAATCGTCGCTGGCCTCTGGACGGCGTTCGCCCTCGTTACGATGCTCGCGCTCGTCTTCGCGGTGAAATTCGCCGCCGGACTTGGCGATGGTCTCCCCGATCGCGAGACGATTCAGCGCATCGGTGACATGGAAGAGTCGACGGCGGTCTACGACGACTCGGATCGCCTGGCGTTCACGATCTTCGAAGAACAGCGGATTGCGGTGCCGCTGACGTCCATCTCGCCGAACCTCGTTCACGCGCTCATCGCCATCGAGGACCAGCGCTTTTACGACCACCACGGCTTCGACGTCATCCGCATGGCGTCCGCGGCGATGACCAATCTGCGCCACGCGCGCGCAGTGCAGGGCGGCAGCACGATCACGCAGCAGCTCGCGCGCCAGAGCTTCTTGAAGCCGGACAAGACGCTGCGGCGCAAGCTGCAGGAGCTGATTCTCGCCGGACGCATCGAGCGCCTCTACACGAAGCCGCAGATCCTCGAGCTCTATCTGAACAAGGTGTACTTCGGCGACGGCCTGTACGGCGCCGAAGCCGCTGCACGCGGCTATTTCGGCAAGCACGCGTCGGAGTTGAACATCGCCGAGGCCGCGACGCTGGCGGGCCTGGTCAAGTCGCCGTCGACGTACGCGCCGACCGTCAGCCCGGAGCGCGCCGTCGCGCGCCGCAACCTAGTGCTGCAGGCGATGCTCGAGAGCGGCTCGATCGACCGCGCGGCCTGGCAGTCGGCCCGGGCGACGAAGCTCGCGCTCAACGACACGCTCCGCTCGAGCGAGCCGCACGGCGAGTACTTCAAAGAGCAGCTGCGGATCGAGCTCGTCGATCGGTTCGGCTGGCAGCGTGTCTACCAGGGCGGACTGCGCGTCTATTCCACGATCGACATGCCGATGCAGATCGCCGCGGAAAGCGCCGTCGACGATCAGTTGAAGGCGATTGAGTCACGGCGCGCCGCGTGGGTCGCCCGGCTGGCGGCAAGAGCCGCAAGGAACACGGCGCCGAAGCCCGTCGCCACCGTCGCAGTGAAGGAGCCGCTCCAGGCCGCGCTGATCGCGCTCGAACCGGGAACCGGCAGCGTCCGCGCGATGGTCGGCGGCCGCGATTTCAATCGCAGCCATTTCAATCGGGCGGTCCAGGCGCACCGGCAGCCGGGCTCGGCGTTCAAGCCGTTCGTCTACGCGACCGCGCTCGAAGAAGGCTACACGCCGGCGACGCTCATCGATCATCTCGACGAGCCGATCGCCACGCTCCAGGGTGCCTGGACGCCTGAGGACGAGCACTCGTCCGCGACCGAGATGACGATGCGGACCGCGCTGCGGACGTCGAGCAACCGCGCCGCCGTCCGGATGCTCCAGGAGGTCGGCATCGCGCGAACCGTGGAGTACGCGAAGCAGATGGGCATCGGCGATCTGCCCAGCGTTCCGTCGCTGGCGCTCGGCGCCGGCGAAGTGACCCTGGAATCGATGACGGCCGCGTACGCGGCGTTCGCGAACCACGGCAGCGTCCCGAGGCCGATGCTGATCCGGCGCGTCGAAGACCAGGACGGCCGCGTGCTCTTCGAGAATCAGGAAGTCTCGACGCGGGCGATCAGCGATACCACCGCCTTTCTGATGTCGACGATGATGGCCGACGTCATCAACGCGGGCACCGGCGCGCGCGCGCGGAAGATCGGATTCACGCTGCCTGCGGCCGGCAAGACCGGGACGACGAACGACTTCAACGACGCGTGGTTCGTCGGCTTCACGCCGAAGCTCGTCACCGGCGTATGGGTCGGGTTCGACCAGCCGCACACGATTCTGCCGAACGGGTTCGCGGCCGACGTGGCCGTCCCGATGTGGGCGACGTTCATGAAAGCCGCGACGAAGAACGACAAGCCGGAATGGCTGCTGCCGCCTGCCGGCGTCGTCGCCGTCAACGTGTGCCGGCTGTCGGGCAAGCTGCCGGGCGAGGGCTGCGACAACGTCGAGGTTGTCTCGAACGACGGAAGCACCGACCACCGGTCGATGATTTATACGGAGTACTTCGTCCGCGGCACGGAGCCGACGACGTACTGCGACCTGCATCCGACGCGCGGTATCGCCGGCAAGCTGGCGGATGTGCTCGGCCTCCGCACCGCGCCGCCGCCGGTGCGCGCGGACGACCCGGTGGTTGTTTCTGCCAGCGCGGCCGCGACGCCCGCTGCCCCGGAGCTCGTCGATCCGTCGATCGCGCCGCCCCAGCAGGAGAAGCCGAAGCGCGGCTTCTGGTCCCGTGTGTTCGGCTTCGGCAGGAGCGACAACTCGAGGGATCACCACGATCCCTCCGACAAAGACCGCAAGCCCGAGAAGAAAAAGCCCGGCGGGTAAAGTGGTAGCATTCCGCGAGGAATGTCTCTGCGCGATATCAGCGGCCATCGGCGGCTGACCGATCTGCTCGCGCGATCGATCGAGCGCGGGACGCTGCCGCCCGCGTCGATCTTCGCCGGCCCGGCCGGAGTCGGGAAACGCGCGGCCGCGATCGCGGTTGCGCAGGCCCTCAACTGTCTCACCCCGAAGAGCGGCGACGCGTGCGGAGTCTGTGCCGCGTGTACGCGGATCGCCCGTGGCGTCCATCCCGACGTCCTCGTTGTGGAGCCGGGCGACAGCGGGAACATCCGAATCGAGCCGATTCGCGAGGCCGTCGATCGCACGGCCTTCAAACCGTTCGAAGGCAAGCGCCGCGCCGTCATCGTCGACGAAGCGGATGCGATGGTGCCTCAGGCTCAGAACGCGCTGCTGAAGACGCTGGAGGAGCCGCCGGCCTCGTCCGTCTTCATTCTGGTGACGGCGCGGCCCGATTCGCTTCTTCCGACGGTTCGGTCGCGCTGCATCCGGCTATGGTTCGCGTCGAGAGGAACATCCGCGATTGACGCGGTTGCGCGTGCCATTGCCGAACGCGTGCTCGCCGCAGCGGCCGTTCGTGACGACATCACAACGCGCCTGAACGCGGCGAAGGATCTGCTGTCCAACACGGGCAAGGGCGGCGCGGGCGATCGCGAGCAGCTGTCCGAGTACCTCCGCGCCATGGCGTCGCTGCTGCGCGACGCGGAAATTCTGTCGACGGGCGCCGACCCGGCCGCCATCGCCAATCCGGACGCCCGCCAGGTCCTCGACCGGCTTGCAGGCGCCTATCGCGGCGAACGCGGCGTAAAGGCGTTCGCGGCCGTCGACCAGGGACTCGTCGCGCTCGATCGCAACGCCGGCGTCAAGGTGGTCGCGGACTGGGTGGCGCTGCAGCTATGACTGCGCCGCTGATAGCCGTCAAGCTGCACCCGGTCGGCCGTGCGCAAACGTTCCCGATCGGCGAGCTGCCGGCGGATCAGGCGCCGCCGCCCGGCGGCCGCGTCGTCGTTCAGACCGACGCCGGACCCGCGATGGGAACCGTCGTCCGACGCATCCCGCAGCTCGACACGAAGCGCCGCCCGCCCGCCGAGTCGCCCGCCCGCGTCGTCCGTGTCGCCACGCGCGAAGACGTCGTCACACGGATGAAGCATCAGCACCGCGAGCAGGAGGCGTTCCGCATCGCGTCCCTGAAGATCCGCGAACGCGGCCTCGGCATGAAGCTGGCGAAGGTCGAGCAGGCGTTCGACGGATCGAAGCTGCTGTTCTATTTCACCTCGGACGCGCGCGTCGACTTCCGGGAGCTGGTTCGCGAGCTGGCGGGCGAGTTCCGCACCCGCATCGAGATGCGCCAGATCGGGGTGCGCGACGAGGCGAAGATCATCGGCGGCTACGGCACGTGCGGCCGGCCGCTCTGCTGCACGACGTTCCTGCAGTCCTTCGAGCCGGTCTCGATCAAGATGGCGAAGCAGCAGGACCTGAGCTTGAATCCGTCGAAGCTGTCGGGCCTGTGCGGTCGCCTGAAATGCTGTCTGCGGTATGAGCTGCCGAACGCCAAGGGGGTCGTGCACGGCGGCTGCGGCGACGAGGGCGGCTGCGACAATCCGTCAGGGTGTGGGCTCGGCGGATGTGGAAGCGGCGGCTCATGCCACTGCCACGCATAGCGATCACCGCCGGCGATCCGGCGGGCATTGGTCCCGAAATTGCCGCCCGGGCCGCCTCCGACAAGCGTGTCCGCGCCGTTTGCGAACCAGTTCTGTACTGGCCGCCTGCCGGGATGACATTCGCTCCCGGCGTCCTCAGCGCGGATGCCGGACGAGTGGCGTATGACATCATCGTCCGCGCGGTCGACGATGCGCGGCGAGGTGGCGTGGCGGCGATTGCGACGGCGCCGATCAACAAGGAAGCGTTCCGGCTTGCCGGACTTCCGTGGGCCGGGCATACCGACCTTCTCGCGCACCTGACGGCCGCCCGCGAGGTCGCGATGATGTTCCACTCCGGTTCCCTGCGCGTCGTGCTCGCGACGATTCATATTCCGCTGGCCGACGTGCCGCGCGCGCTGACAGGGCGGCTGATGGAATCGACAATCGCGCTGACCGATCGGGAGTTCTCGAAGTACGGCCGAGCGCTCAGTCTCCCGAAGAACGGCGCACGGCCGCGGATTGCCGTCGCCGGGCTCAACCCGCACGCGGGCGAGCACGGCCTGTTCGGCCGCGAGGACACCGACGTGATTCTGCCGGCCGTCGCTTCGTGCCGCGCGCGTGGTATCGACGTCGCGGGTCCGTTTCCCGCGGACACGCTCTTCGTCCGCGCGAGCCGGGGCGAGTT
>DASQHH010000780.1:0-3494 GCA_035632195.1 Vicinamibacterales bacterium | reverse complement strand
AGCCAGCGCATCCTGTGTCCGACCCTGGCGCTCGGCGGAGGCGGCACGCGGCGCCTCCTCGATGACGAGCCCGCACTGAAGAACGACCCGCGGTTCAAGCTGTACCCGGAATGGATCCAGGAGCAGGGCGCGAACGGGGGCGGCGAAGGAGGCGGACGGGGCCGTGGCCGCGGCGGCGCTTCGCCGTCGTCCGATCCCGGCGGGAGCGGCAAGATGGTCATGGACGTCATGCACGCGGGCGCACTCATCGTGGCCGGCACCGACACGCCGAACGCGATCAACCTGCACGGCGAGCTGATGTCGTACGTGCTCTCCGGCATGACGCCCTACGAAGCGCTCAAGACGGCGACGGTCAATCCGGCGACAGCGCTCCACGTCGAGAGCGGCACCATCGAGGCAGGCAAACTGGCCGATCTCATCGCGGTCGAAGGCGATCCCCTGGCGAACGTCGCGAACGCACACCACGTCAGACACGTGGTTGCGAATGGCCGGGTTTACGACCTGAACCAGCTCTTGAAGGGGACGTCAGGCACGCGGTCCACTGCGCAGCGGTAACAGCCGGGGTCAGTGGCGGCGGTTTCGGGAGTGAGGAATCTTGGGAGAGCGATCTTCGACTGTGACTCCGAGTCCGACACGCTCGGCAAAATCTACATAGTCGACGTGGCCGTGCAGGGCTGAGTTGCGCGGCTGATGCGCCTTTCCCTTTTCCGCCGGGGACGCCGGTGCCCGCGGTTTCCGCTCGTCATCGTGCCTATTCCGTGTCGGCCCCACCCCGGCGGATTTGCAGCAACGCTTATACCGCAATGGCGACAAGGTCCTCATGGCAGACCACGATTCTGGACACGCCTGCACGGACGTGTGCAATTCGACGTGTGCGCCAGTCGGCGAGCATGCCGCCGTCTTCGGGCGCAACCTCCGCTGCGGCCTCAGCCCACCCATCGATCAGTTGCGTTTGGAGCGCCGCCGCAGCGGGCGGCAGGTTCCAATCGCTGGGGTGGCGGCGCACCTGATAGCTGCACGCCTCGAAGGCCTCCGAGGCGCGTTCGACCGCGTCCGGTCCGGCAGCCGTCCCGAAACCCTTGTCGTTTTGCCTCTGATGACTGTTGAAGAGGTAGAGGACGCGATCGTCTTCTGGCTCCGGCGGCGAGCATGACGATCGACCGTTGTACGTCAACGCGAACAGCGCGACGGCGTTCTGGTCGCGGCACGCGCGCGCCAACGCGCGCAACCACGGTTCGGACACCAGGTCGAGCAGCGCGGAGGCGGTAACGAGATGGGCACCGGCGACCAGTCCGGCATCGAAACGGCCGAGGTCCGCCGTCCGCGTCTCCAGGACAAGGTCCGAACGATTCATGCGCGCCAGCAGCGCCGGCTCGCGATCGACGAGCAGCCAGCGCTGCGGCGCCGGCAGCCGCGGCGCCAGGTAGCGGACGTTCGATCCGGTGCCGGAACCAAGATCGACGACGCGAAGTGGCCGCGAAGCCGGAAGGGCGGCCGCCGCTTCCTCCACCAGTGATGCAGACCGGGACGCGTGATCGACCGCTTCGCGCAGTGCGAGCCAGCCGGCGAGATCATCCACCGGCCACCTGCTCGAGCAGCGCAGTCATCTCATCGCCCGCCGCGCGCCACGTTTTCAGCCGTTCCCGCGCCAGCAGAGCTCCCTGGCGCAGGCGATCGCGAAGCGACCTGTCTTTCAGGACCGAGATCAGCTCGGTCGCAAACAACCGGTTGTCGGCGACCGGGACAACGATTCCACCCTCGCCCACAATTTTCGGAATCTCGCCGGTGGCTGTGGCGAGGACCGGCAGTCCGCAGGCAATGGCTTCGGCCACGGCCATCCCGTACGTTTCGTGCTGAGTGGCGAGGACGAAGAGATCGGCTTCGTGAAATGCGCGCGCGACGTCTGTCGCGCCAAGCTGCCCGGCGAAGTACACGCGGTCGGCCATGCGCGCCGCTTCCGAGGATCGCGTCACTTCGCAGACCAGGTCGCGATCGAGGATGCGGCCCACAATCGTCCACGACCAGCGCTGATCCTTCGCGCCAAGCAGCCAGTACCAGACTTTCTTGTGTCCCTTGTCGACGGTCACCGCGCCCACCGACAGGATGTTCACGTGCTTCGGTGATCCCGATCCCCTCGATACCTCGGCGCGATCGGTGCCGGGTTCGACGACGGCGATGCGACTCGCGTCAATCCCTGTCGCGACGAGCGACTCGCGCGCCGCAGCCCCGGTCACGACGATGGTCCTGGAGGCGCTCAGGATGTCGCGCTCGTCGACACCGCTCGCGCCTGGCATATGCAGGAGCGGCACGAGTCTGACCCGGGCGGCGTCGCGGGTCATCGTCGCTATTGAGCCGAGCGCGAGGCCGTCGATCATCATCAGCGCATCATCGGCCGCACCAGCCAGTGCTCCGTCATGGCCCGTCTCGCGGACGTCGATCGTCCAGCCGCGCGCGCGCAGCTCGGAAAGCATCCGCCGGTCGTACTCGTAGCCGCCGGTGCGGCCTTCGATCGATCCGGGAACGAGAAACGTGAGATGGTTAGACGTCGGCATCGTACGAGGCGGACGCGATGTGCGATTCGTGCAGCGTAATGCGCATGCTCGCGACGGAGGCACCGTCGCCGCCGAGGTCGCCTCTGCGAATCGACGCCGCGATGCGGTCGAATATCGCGCGTGCGAGGACTTCTGTCGTGGTGTTCTGGCCGGCGAACGACGGGTCGTCGTCGAGATTGCGGTAATTCATCTGCCCGAGCACGGCGTGGAGCACTTCCGTCGCGCGGCCGATGTCGACGACGATGCCGTCTGCGCCGAGAGTGGGTCGTCGCAACTCGACATCAACGACGTACGTCGCACCATGCAGCCGCTGCGCCGGACCGAACACGTCGCCCCGGAAGCTGTGCGCGATCATCATGTGGCCGCGGACCGTCACGCTATACATAGCGAATCCTGTGGCAGAGCGTCGCGCCGGGCGACGCCGCTAACGCCGGCATCACGCGCGGCAGATCGTCGAACGCGCTCTCGCCCGTGATCAGTGCGTCGAGCGCGGCATCCTTCAGCGACTCGAGCGCCAGCTGCATGCGGCCACTGCAATCGCACCGCGCGCGGTGGGACGGCGCCACCGCGCCGACCTGCGACGATTTGATCGTGAGCCGGCGCGAATGGAAAGCGCCGCCGAGCGGCAGCGTGACAAGCCGATCGCCGTACCAGCTCGCGTCGACGATCGTGGCCTCGAACCCCGCCATGTTCAACGCGAGCTCGAGGCCCGAGGGCGATCCGCTCGTGTGGACAATGGCTTCCGCGCCGGCCGACGCCGATTCGGGCTGCGCGAAGCGGACGCCGAGCTCTCGGGCAATCGCGGCGCGGCCGGCGTCGATGTCGACGAGTTCGACGTCACATCCCCCGACGCGACTGGCGAAGAATGCGACCAGGCATCCGACCGTGCCCGCGCCGATCACAGTCAGCCGGGTCACGATAAAGGGCTCCGCATCCCACACG
>DASQHH010000779.1:0-2392 GCA_035632195.1 Vicinamibacterales bacterium | reverse complement strand
CCGCCACGACGGTCAGCGATCCAGCCCAGCCGAGCGGCGCTGAGGCGAAGATCAACGGGATCACTGCAACGCACGGATCCGCCGAGAAGAGCACGAACAGCGTCCATGCCGTCATTCGCGCGGGCCGCGCGCCGTGCCGCGAGTGGCCGTGCGGGTGCGCGTGATGAGCGTGTCCGTGCGGCAGGCCAGCCGCGCGCTCGTGGAATCCCCACGCGGCATACGCGAGTCCGAATCCAATCAGCAGCAACCCGGACACGCTTTCGAGCCGGTGGCCGACGCGCGCGAGCACCTCGATGCCGAGCCACAGCGCGGCGAGACCCATCGCGACCGACACCGAGACGTGGCCGAGCCCGCAGGCGGCCGTGACGAACGCCGTCCGGCCCGCGGACCAGCGCTCCGCGCGCGCCAGCGCCGCGAAGGGCACCCAGTGATCGGGCGCGAGCGTGTGGAGCGATCCGACGCCAATCGCCGCGCCGATGAGTGCCAGCAGCAGGGTCATACGAACGCTCCCGCACCGGTCGCGCACGGCGCCGACCGCGGACGTCCCTGCCCGCGCAGCCATCGGATCCATTCGTCGACTCCGAGTCCCGACCGCGACGACAGCTGCAGCATCGCCGGACGCGGCATGACGATGGAGAGGTTGTGCGCGATCGCGTCGACACTGATGTCGGGCAGCTGCGGCAGCAAATCGATCTTCGTCAGCACCACGAGGTCGGCCTTGCGGAACATCGTCGGATACTTCAGCGGCTTGTCCTCGCCTTCGGTGACCGACAGCGCCACGACGTTGACGTGCTGCCCGAGGTCGTAGACGGCGGGACACACGAGGTTCCCCACGTTCTCGATGAACAGGTAGTCGAAGGTGCGCCACGGCAGCCGGTGCAGTCCGCGGTGGACCATGTCCGCGTCGAGATGGCACGCGGTGCCGGTCGTGATCGATTCGGCGACGATGCCCGCGGCGCGGATGCGTGCGGCGTCGTTGTCGGTGGCGAGGTCGCCGGCGAGCACGCCAATCTTCATCGCTTCGCCGCGCTCCGCGACCGCGCGGGCCGTCGCTTCGAGCAGCGCGGTCTTCCCGCAGCCTGGTGAGCCCATCAGGTTGACGGCGAACACGTGGCGATCGTTGAAATGCTCGCGGTTATGGGCGGCCGTTCGATCGTTGGCGGCGAGCAGACGCTCGTGCACCTCGAATGGAATGACGCGGGCATCGCCGCAGCCGCAGGAGTCGCACATCAGTCCACCTCCAGCTCCACCTGATCGAGCATCAGCTCGTCGTTTCCGGATTCTGCAATCTCGAGCGGCGCTTCGTCGCAGAACGTCCGGACGCGGTAGACGTCGTACGCGGTTCGGAACAGCTCCGGCTCGACGCCGGCAAATCGTCCGATGCGCACGCGGACGCGCTTCACGGATCGCGCGCCGTTCGCGTCGACGATCTCGCCGATGCGGTCGAACATCGCCTGGACGATGCTGTATTCGTGCATTACGCCGCTCCGAATCGTGCCGGACGTTTGCCGAAGAACGCATCCAAGCCGTTCGCGAATTCTGATCCGTCCGCAGCGCGCACCAGCTCCTCGAGCTCGCGGTCGAGATGCGCATCGAGGCGATCCATCCCGGCCGACTGGTTCAACAGCTCCTTGGCCGTCGCGAACGCGCGCGGCGGGCCAGCGGCGAGCCGGGCGGCCAGCTCCGCGACCTCGTGATCGAATTCATCGACGTCGTAGACCGCGGTCACCAGGCCGTACTCGAGCGCGCGCGCGGCGGGCAGACGCGTATTGAGCAGCACGAGCTCCATCGCGCGCCGCAGGCCGATCAGGCGCGGGAGCAGGAAGGTCGAGCTCTCGGCGCCTGTGAGGCCCGTCTTCGTGTACGCCCACTCGAACGACGCGCGCGAGGAAGCGACGATCAGGTCGCACGCCATCGCGATTCCGAAGCCGCCGGCGGCGGCGACGCCGTCCACCGCCGCAACGAACGGTTTCGGCGCGCGGCGGATTTCGGAAATCGTGCTGTGGATGTATTCGAGAATCTGTTTGAAGACGTCGCCGCAACTGACCGTCGCGAGGCGCGCGATGTCGGGCGCCAGATAGGCCAGATCGTCGCCATCGCCGCCGTCGCGGATGAATTTCAAATCGGCGCCGCTGCAGAACATGCCCGGCAGGCCGCGCAGCACGACGACGCGGACGTCCGGGTCGCGGGCCAGCGCCAGGCCGGCGCGCCGGAAATCCTGCGCGGTACGGACGTCGAGCGAATTGAACCGCTCCGGACGATCGATTGTGATTATGCCGACCCCCGCCGCAAGGCCGGTTCGGATATGCAACATGTCACGCCTCCGCGAACGCCGGCTCGGGGAGCACCAGCCGGCCGTCGCGATCGATTCGCCGCGGCTCGGCGCCGCCGG
>DASQHH010000778.1:0-4425 GCA_035632195.1 Vicinamibacterales bacterium | reverse complement strand
AGCGCGACCTCGAGGTCCGACAGGAACGCTTCGTCCGCGGCGAGGTCCGTCTGCGAGCTCCCGCGCGTGGCGACCGGCGTCAGGTGCGGAGACGGAGAGACCGTCCGCGCGTTCGCGGCGCGCGCGCGCGCCGACGACTGCGGAACGCCGCTGCGCTCGAGCGACATGCCGAGGCCGGCGCCGACGAACAGACCGGCGGCCGCGGCGGCCGCGATCCAGCGGGGCGCGATGCGCGACGTCCGCGACGCGATGGACAATGTCCCCTGAGCGGCGGATGCGCCGGGGAAGCTGATGACGCGCGCCGGCCGGCCGACGTGCTCGATGCGCCGCGCGATCGCCAGCTGCTGCGCGCGCAGGCGGTCGGCGGTGAAGACGGCGTCGGTCTCGGCGTCGCCCCCGGCGCGGAGACCGTCCATGAACCGCGCCAGCTCGGCGTAGCGGCCGCTGCAGTCGCCGCAGTCGATCAGGTGTTCGGCGGCGCGCGGATCCGGCGTTTCGCCGGTCCGCTCGGCCACGTAGCAGTCGAACAGCTTGTCGTCGTGGAGGTGGTGCGCGCGGAACCTCACGGCTTGCCTCCCAGAAGCCCGCGCAGCTTGCGCGCCGCGCGGAACAAATGCACTCGAACTGTCGATTCGTTGAGGCCGGTCATCACACTGACTTCGCGCGGCGTGCAGTCGCCGTAGTGGCAGAGCATGAAGATCGTGCGCTGTCGTCCGTCGAGCCGATCGATCGCCGCCGCGACCTTCGCGCGGCGCTCGCGCGCCAGCAGGCGGTGTTCCGGATCCGGCACCGCCGCGCCCGCGGGCAGCGTCGCGGCTTCCTCGATCGAGGGGCCCGAGCCGTCGTTGGGCACGAACCAGCGGTCCCGGCGCATTCGCGCCTTGCGCCGATCGAGACAGCCGTTGATGAGGATCCGCGTGAACCACACTTCGAACGGCCATGCCTCGCGGTACGACGTGATGTGCGAGAACACCTTCACGAACGCGTCCTGCACCGCTTCGTCCGCGTCGGCGGCGTCGCGGAGGTATTGATACGCGATGCGCGTCGCGCGCCGCTGATGCAGGGCCACGAGCTCGCCGAACCGCTCACGCGCCTGGTCCATCTCGCCGCCCTCGACGAGGGTGCGGATCTCCACCGCAATCCGGGTGTCTTCGGATACTACGGGGGCCGCTGCCCCCCGGAATGCCAGCGGGACGGCAGGCGTGCGTCGCCCGGCCGGCGCCGGGGCGTCGCGATCGAGCGCGGTTTCGAGGTCGTGCGCGGTCCGCAAATCGCTGCTCATAGGAGGATTACGATGCGTGGCGTCAATTGTTTACAGTGTACAGGATTGCCCCGAATTGTTGACTGGACCGATCCCTCCGGCGTACGATGGCCGGATTCGTGCTATCTGACTGGACTGGCATGCCTTATACGATTCGAATCAACGCCTCCGCGACGGAGATCGCATGAGCACTCGGGTGGAATCCAGCCGGAGCCTGGCGAGCGTCGGCATCCGGACCGACCGTGTTCACTGGAACCTTCCGACCGCCGCCCTCTACGAAGAAGCGATCCGCCGCAACGAAGGCGTCCTCTCGGCTGACGGCCCCATCGCGTGCCTGACCGGCCGCCATACCGGCCGGTCGCCGAACGACAAGTTCACCGTCCGCGAACCGTCGAGCGAAGCGCAGATCGACTGGGGCAAGGTCAACCGGCCGATGGACCCGGCGGCGTTCGACGTGCTGCTTGCCGACTATCTCAGGGCGCTCGACGGCAAAGAGCTGTTCGCGCTCGACTGTTTCGCCGGCGCCGATCCCAAGTATCGCCTCGGCGTCCGCGTCGTCACCGAATACGCCTGGCACAGTCTGTTCTGCCGGCACATGTTCATCGACTCGCAGGAAGCGGCCGATGCGGCGTCGCCGGATTTCACGGTCCTCGACTCGCCGGGCTTCAAGGCCGACCCGAAGCGCCACGGAACCAATTCCGACGTCGTCATTGCCGTCAATTTCGCGAAGCGCATCGTCATCATCGGCGGCTCGAGCTACGCCGGCGAGATGAAGAAGTCGATCTTCGGCGTTCTCAACTACCTGCTCCCGCAGCGCGACGTGCTGCCGATGCACTGCTCGGCCAACGTCGGCCCCGGCGGCGACTCGGCGCTGTTCTTCGGTCTGTCCGGCACCGGCAAGACCACGCTGTCGAGCGATCCCGGCCGCATGCTCATCGGCGACGACGAGCACGGCTGGAGCGAGCGGGGCATCTTCAACTTCGAGGGCGGCTGCTACGCGAAGACGATCAAGCTGTCCGCGGATGCGGAGCCGCAGATCTACGCGACGCTGAAGCGCTTCGGCACGCTGCTCGAGAACGTGGTCGTCGATCCCGCGACGCGCCGGCTGGATCTCGACGACGCGCGCTACACCGAGAACACGCGGGCGGCGTATCCGATTTCATTCATCGAGAACGCGGTGCCCGCGGGGCAGGCCGGACATCCGCGCAACATCGTCATGCTGGCGGCGGACGCGTTCGGCGTGCTGCCTCCGATCTCGCGCCTGAGTCCCAACGGAGCGATGTATCACTTCCTCTCCGGCTATACCGCGAAGGTGGCGGGGACGGAGAAGGGCGTGACGGAGCCGAAGGCGACGTTCAGCACCGGTTTCGGCGCGCCGTTCCTGCCGCTGCCGCCGAGCCGCTACGCGAAGATGCTCGGCGACCGCATCGCGAAGCACAGCGCGCGCGTCTGGCTGGTCAACACCGGCTGGTCGGGCGGCGGCTACGGCGTGGGCAAGCGGATGCCGATCGGCTACACGCGCGCGCTGCTGAACGCGGCGCTGTCCGGCGCGCTCGACAAGGCGCAGTACCACCGGCACCCGGTGTTCAACCTCGAGGTGCCGGACGGCTGCCCGGGTGTGCCGGCGGACGTGCTGTTCCCGCGCAAGACGTGGGCGGACCCGAACGCGTACGACGCGCAGGCGGCGAAGCTCGCGAAGATGTTCGCGGAGAACTTCAAGACGTTCGAAGGCAGCGTCACGGCGGAGGTACTCGCCGCAGGGCCCAATGCATGAGGGTCCGGAGCGCCAGGCGCTAGCCGGGCGCGCTTTCGAAGCCGTCATCGGTCTCGAAATCCACGCGCAGCTGCTGACCGCGACGAAGATCTTCTGCGGCTGCAGCGCGGCGTTCGGCGCGCCGCCGAACACGCACGTCTGTCCCGTCTGCCTCGGCCTGCCGGGCGCGCTGCCGGTCCTGAACCGGGGCGCCGTGGACTTCGCCATCCGCGCCGCGCTCGCGTTGGACTGCACCGTGCACGAAACGTCGATCTTCGCGCGCAAGAACTACTTCTATCCGGACCTGCCGAAGGGCTATCAGATCTCGCAGTACGAGCGGCCGCTGGCGACGGGCGGCCACGTCGACCTCGCGAAGAAAGACGGCGGCACAGTGCGCGTCGGTATCACGCGCATCCACATGGAGGAGGACGCCGGCAAGTCGCTGCACGAGGGCTTTCCCGACTCGGCGCGCAAGACGTACGTCGACTTCAATCGCAGCGGCGTGCCGCTGATTGAAATCGTCACCGAGCCGGACCTGCGGTCCGCGGCGGATGCGGCCGCCTTCTTCAGTGCGCTGCGGGACGACCTCGTCTGGCTCGGCGTCAACGACGGCAGCATGGAGGAGGGGAGCCTGCGCTGCGACGCGAACGTGTCGGTGCGGCCGGCGGGGCGGGAGGCCCTCGGCACGAAGGCCGAGGTCAAAAACCTCAACTCGTTCCGGTTCCTGCAGAAGGCGCTCGAGTACGAGATCGACCGCCAGATCGACGTCATCAGCGGCGGCGGGCGGGTCGTGCAGGAAACGCGGCTCTGGAATTCGGCGCAGGGCGTCACCGAGTCGATGCGCAGCAAGGAGGAAGCGCACGATTACCGGTATTTCCCGGAGCCGGACCTGCCGCCGCTCGTCGTGGACGCCGCGCGCGTCGAGGAGGTCCGCCGATCGATGCCGGAACTGCCCGCGGCGCGGCGCCAGCGGTTCGCGGAGCAGTACGCGCTGCCCGTGTACGACGCCGCGCAGCTGACGGAGTCGCGCGCGCTGGCCGACTACTTCGAGAAGACTGTCGCGGCGGGTGCGAATCCAAAGCTGGCGGGCAACTGGATCATGGGCGAGCTCGCGCGCGTCCTCAACGACCGCGGGATCGCGATCGAGGCGGCGCCGATCGCGCCCGGCCGCCTCGCGGATCTCGTGGCGCTCGTCGAAAAGGGCACCATCAGCGGCTCGATTGCGAAGAGCGTGTTCGAGAAGATGCTGGCCACGGGCGAGTCCGCAGAGGCCATCGTCTCGGCCGAAGGCCTCACACAGATCAACGACGAGGGTGCGCTGCGCACCCTCGTCGCCGACGTCGTTGGCCCCCATGCGGACGCCGTCGCGCAATACCGGGCGGGCAAGGCCGCGACCTTCGGCTTCCTGGTC
>DASQHH010000777.1:0-1876 GCA_035632195.1 Vicinamibacterales bacterium | reverse complement strand
ATGGCCCGGGCGCTGTTCCACGCGGGGCGCGGACGCGATCCGATCCTCGTCGACACGGCGGGCCGCATTCACACGAAGATCAATCTGATGAACGAGCTCGACAAGATTCGGCGCATCGCGGCGCGCGAAGTCGCGGGCGCGCCGCAGGAAGTGCTGCTCGTCCTCGATGCGACCGTGGGACAGAACGGCGTCTCGCAGGCGCGCGAGTTCATGGGGACCGCGGGCGTCAACGGCATCGTGCTGAGCAAGCTGGACGGGACGGCGAAGGGAGGCGTCGCCGTCGCCATCGCCAACGATCTCGGGCTGCCCATCCGGTACGTCGGCGTCGGCGAAGGCATCGGGGACCTGGTGCCGTTCGACGCCGGCGAGTACGTCGATGGACTGTTCGAGGACAAGTGGTGAGGGCCGACGAGGTCTTCATGGCCCGGGCGCTGTTCCACGCGGGGCGCGGACGCGGACGCACCAGCCCGACCCCCATGGTCGGCGCCGTCGTCGTGACGCCGGACGGCGTGGTAGTCGGCCAGGGCTCGACCCAGCCCCCGGGTGACGCGCATGCCGAAGTCGTTGCGCTTGCTCAGGCCGGATCGCGTGCGCGCAGCGCGACGATGTACTGCACGCTCGAGCCGTGCGCCCATCACGGCCGCACCGGGCCGTGCGCGCCGCAGATCGTCGAGGCGGGCATCGCGCGGCTTGTGGCGTCCGTCGAGGATCCGAATCCGCTCGTCCAGGGCCGCGGCTTCGCCTATCTGCGGGAGCACGGCGTTGCGGTGGAGGTTGGCGCCGGCGCTGCCGAGGCGACGACGCTCAACCAGCCGTTCTTCACGATGATGCGCGAAGGGCGCCCGTTCGTGATTCTCAAGGCGGCGACGAGCCTCGACGGGCGGATTGCCGAAAAACCCGGTATCCGCACGCAGCTCAGTTCCGCGATTGCGAATCGACACGTCCATTACGGGCGCGCCGAAGTCGACGCGGTCGGCATCGGCAGCGGGACGGCGCTGGTCGACGATCCCGATTTGACGCCGCGCGGCGTGTACCGCGGGCGGCCGCTCGTGCGCGTGGTGTTCGACCGCCGGCTGCGGACGCGACCGACGGCCCGCCTCCTCTCGACACGCGCCGCCGGCCCTGTCATCATCGTGACGACGGCCGAGGCCGCCGACCGTGCAGAACTGCGAAAACCGCTCGAAGACGCCGGCGCCGAGATCGACGTCGCTCGCGACGGGACGTTCCGGGCGGCGCTCGAGCGGCTCGGATCGCGCGAGATTACGTCGCTCGTGCTCGAAGGCGGCGCCGCGCTGCACTGCGCTGCGTGGGACGAGGATCTGGTCGACATCGTCAGCTTGTACGTCACGCCGCACGTGCTCGGCGAGCACGGCGTCGAGCTGCTGCGCGATCGATCGTTCCGCACGACCGCGCTGCAGGACTGCACCGTCGAAGCGCTCGGACCGGACGTGTTGATCGAAGGCTATGTTCACAGGGCTGGTTGAGTCGGTCGGCGAGCTGATCGAACGCAAGGCGACGAGCGGCGGATTCCGCCTCCGGATCAGCACGCCGCTGGCGCCCGAGCTGCGCAACGGCGACAGCATCGCAGTCAACGGCGTCTGTCTGACCGTCATCGTGTCGGAGGGCGACCAGTTCCACGCGGAGATCGGCCCCGAGACCGTCCGTGTCACCACGCTTGGGCGAATGGAGTGCGGCGCGGCGGTCAACCTGGAGCGCTCGCTGCGTGCCGACCAGCGCTTCGGCGGGCATTTCGTCCAGGGGCACGTCGACGCGGTCGGTCACATCGAGGACCTGCGCGCGGAAGCCGAATTCCACTGGCTGACCGTCAGCTTTCCGCACGAACTGACGCCGTTCATCGTGCACAAGGGGTCGATCG
>DASQHH010000776.1:0-9266 GCA_035632195.1 Vicinamibacterales bacterium | reverse complement strand
TTGAAGACTTGGTTGTAAGCGTCCGGGCGATTGATGCTGGCGGCGATGACCGGAGCGACATCGTCGATATAACTGAAGGCACGCGTCTGTGAACCATCACCGAAGATGGTCATCGGCTGGCCCTGCATGATCTGGTTCATGAAGATGCCGATGACATTGCGGTATCGATCGCCGAGGTGCTGCCGCTCGCCGTACACGTTGTGCGGGCGGAACACGATCGAATGGAGGCCGAACATCCGGCGCGCAGCGGCGAGGTCGAGCTCGACGGCGTATTTCGCCACGCCGTACGGATCCTCGGGCTCGGGCGTGAGCGCCTCGTGCATCGGCGTCTGCCCCGCGCCGTAGACGGCGATGGAACTGGTGAAGACGAAGCACTTCACCTCCGCTTTGACGGCCTCGTTCAACACGTTCATCGAGCCGACGACGTTGTTCGTGTAATTGAAACGGCGGATGAAGTGGCTGAGGCCTTCGGCCGCGTATGCGGCGAGGTGGAACACGTGCGTGATCGTGTGCTCCGAGAAAATCCTCGGGACGAGGGCGGTGTCGAGGACCGAGCCCTCGTAGAACTTCGCGCCCTTCGGCACGTTGTCCGTGAATCCGCCTGAGAGATCGTCGAGGCCGACGACTTCCTGGCCGCGGAGCAGCAGCTGTTCGGCGACGTGGGATCCGATGAAACCGGCGGCGCCCGTAACCAGAATGGCCATCAGCCTCCTGTGCGTCCGTGACGGAGCAGCGCGAACTGCATCTGCCGGTTCGATCGCTCGCGCACCTGGGCAAACGACGCCTGACCGATCATCCACTTCAATGTCTGGATGATCGTCGCGAACGTCAACCGGCCGACCATGATGAGGTAGTAGAGCATCGCCGGCAGGGGCCCGTGATGCTTGCGGAAAAACGACAAGTGGCTGCGAAAGTGGACGAACGTCTTGTCCTTCATGAACGGCCGCGCAGCGGCGCCGACATGGACCATCGACGCGCCCGGCCAGAAGCGGATCTTCCAGCCCGCGTTCCACGCCCGACGGCACCAGTCGATGTCTTCGTCGTAGATGAAGAACCGCTCGTCCAGCGGACCGATCGCGTCGAGGCACGCGCGCCGCATCAGCAGGAAGCTGCCGCAGACCCAGTCGACGTCCTTCTCGGCGTCAATCGCGCGCGGAGCGCCGTCGCCGGCCCCCGATCGCAGGCCGGCCAGCGTCAGCAGTTCCCGCCACGGCTGCGGGAACGGATACGCCGACGGCTGCGGCGACCGCGCCTCGTCTGCATTGCGGTGGAGGATGCCGAGCGCGCCGACCTCCGCGTGCGCGTCCATGTAGTCCACCGCCGCCTTCAGCGCTTCTTCGATTTGAACCGTATCATTGTTGAGCAGCAGCACGTAGCGGCCGGCCGCCCTCGCGATCCCCTGATTGTTGGCGATGCTGAAGCCCATGTTCCGGGCGTTGGCGATGAACTGCGTCCACGGAAACCGCCGCGGCAGCTCGCGCACGCTGTCGTCCTTCGTCGTCCCGTTGTCGACGACGAACGTTTCCAGGCGCAGGCCCTTCGCGTGCCGCTCGATCGACGCGAGCGCGTCCGCCGTCGTTTCGCAGGCGTTCCAGTTGACGAGGATGATCGACAGGTCTGGAGTGGGGCCACCCACAGCGCGACGCAATTATAGACCGGCTGAGCTGGTGGAGCGCGAGGCTTCAGCGGAGCGGAGCTCAGCGTGGCGCCCGTTGAGAACGGCTCTTGCTGCGCCGTGGCGCCGGAGGGCCCCATGGAGAACGAGCAGAATCCGAACCGTCAGAACGACGAAGCGACGGACACCAACGACGACGCGATCTCGGGACGCGGTGAGAAGGAAGAGTTCGAGGACACCCAAGACATCGAAGACGCCGACGACGAGGAAAACGACGCCGACGAGGACGAACCCGAAACGAAACTGTGAGACCAAAGGGGGCCGGTTTCAGCGCTTCCCGGCGCGCTCGGCGTGCCTGGCAATGCGTGCGAGATCGACCCCCTTCGACTGCCGCAGCGCCGCCCACAAATCCCCAGTCTTTTTGATGCGATCCGGCACCGTCCGGATCGTGAACGCTTCACGGTCGACGCCTTCGTCCACCTCGGTCCAGGTGAGCGGCGTCGAAACGCCGGCGTAATCGCTTGCCCGCGCGCTGTATGCCGCCGCCAGTGTCTTTCCGAGAATGTTCTGCAGGCAATCGACGTACACCCGGCGGCCGCGCGCCGCAACCGCCCGTTCCACCGTCGCGTGCTGTGGATGCTTCTGCGTCACGATCGCCGCGATGATCTGACACAGGATCAATCCGGCGTCATAGGGCGTTGACGCCGGCAGCGGAATGTAAATATGCAGGCCCCGACCGCCTGAGGTCTTGGGCACGCCCGTGGCCCCGAGCGCATCCAGCTCATCGTGAATCCAGCGCGCAACCTCCAGTACGCGCGAGAAGGGCACACCGTCGGACGGATCGAGGTCGAGCGCGACGAAGTCGGCGAGCTCCGGATGCTGCACACGGGAGAACCACGGGTCCTGGGATATCGCAGCCAGCTGCGTCGTGTACATGAGCGCTTCGATCGTGCCTCCGATGATCTGCGGCCGCTTCTCGACCACGCTGACTGTCTGCGTCCGGACGAACGCCGGCACTTTCTCCGCGCGATGCTGGTAAAAGGGGGCCGCGTCCACGCCGTTCGGAAACCGCTTCATCACCAGCGGCCGGTCGGCTACGACGGGCAGAAGGACTGGTGCGACGCGCGCGTAATAGCGGAACAGGTCGCCTTTCGTCAGTTTCAGCTTCGGCCAGAAGAGCTTGCCGAGATTCGTCACCTTCAGCTGTGCGCCGCCCGGCAGCAGCAGGAGTCCATCACGCTTTGATTTCTCAATCTCCTCCAGCTGTGCCGCGAGATCGTCCGACACCTGGATCTGTTCCCGATGCACTTCCCTCGGGCGTTTGTCGTCGCGCAGCCCCAGATAGACCGGATGCCGGAGCTTGCGATCGGCTGTCCATTCCGTGAAGCGGATCTGCGCGACCAGCTCGGGCTTCGTCCAGTGCGGCTTCTCGTTCGTTTTCGGCCGGTCGCGGAAGGGCGGCGCCGCGGTTTCGAGCGGCGTGAGCAGCCGCATCAGCCGCGTCAACTCCTTCTCGTTGAACCCGGTGCCGGTGTGGCCGCAGTACACGAGGTCCCCGCCCTCGTAGAACCCAAGCAGCAGCGCCCCGAAATGCGAGCGCGTCTGCCGCGGCTCGGTCCACCCGCCGACGACGAACTCCTGTTCCTGGTGCAGTTTCAGCTTGCGCCAGTCGGGCGTTCGCTTGCCGGACGCGTACTTCGACGCGGCGTGCTTCGCAATCAGCCCTTCCCATCCGCGCTCGGTCGCCTCTTTCATCAGCGCGCGCGCGTCGCCGCGCACCTGCCGGCTGATCCGGATGACTGGCGTTCCCTTGCCGACGATCTTTTCCAGGCGCGCGCGCCGGTCGGTCAGAGGCCGATCGCGCAGATCGGTTGTTCCGTCTCTCAAGATGTCGAACAGGATCAGGGCGGTGTTGCCCGTCGCGGCCGGATGGTGGACGTGGATGCGGCCCTGGAGGTTCTGGAATCCTGTCGGATTGCCGTCGGCGTCGAGCGCGACGATCTCGCCGTCGAGCACCAGGGGCCGGGCGGCCCGGCGGCGCCAGCGCTCGAGCGCACCGGCGATTTCCGGGAACTGCGCGGTCTTCTCGTTGCCGAGGCGCGACCACAGACGCGCGCGCCCCCCGCTGATGTCGACGATGGCGCGGATGCCGTCGTACTTGGGTTCGTAGACGAATGCGGGATCTTCGAGCGGCGCCCCCGTCAGGGACGCCAGCATCGGCTCGAGCATTCCGATAGCTTATGACGCTTTTCGACGATGCCGGTGCGCAGCGACGTTGCGAGGCTGCGCGCGGCCTTTGACTCGGCCGCGAGGCCGTTTACCAGCGCTTTGGCGATGTCCATCTCGGCCCTGCGGACCTCGACCTTTTTCGGAAAGCGAAACTGGCCGCGGGACATGACTTCCGACTGTTGGCTTTGACTTCTGACTCTCTACTTCTGACTTTTCAATTCGCGCTCAGCTTCGAGCCAGTCGTCGAAGTCCAGTCCGTGTCCGCCACCGCGCTGCAGGTATCGCTGGTAGGCGCGCACTCGGATGTCCTCTTCGGACGGGCTCGCGAGCATCGTCGTCGCGGAGTCGTTCGCAGAGTCGTTCGCCATCTCGGCGGGATCCGTGCTGATCGTGCGGGCGCGTTTCGATTTCGGACGTGCTGCCTCGTTCTTTGCCATGGACATTTTCTCCGGAGTGACAGATGGATCAGCTAAGCAAGGATTTCGCCAATCAGTTTTCGCAGGCCGATGAGCGGAATGCGCACCCAGTCCGGCCTCGCGTCCAGCTCGTACGCGAGCTCATACAGCGCCTTATCCATCGTAAAGGCGTGAAGTAACGGTTCGAAGACGGACTCGGGGACGAGCGAAATCCCCCCAATCGTCTCCCGATAGCCGGCCAGGAACGCGCGCGACGCCCACAACCGCCACGTCTCGGCCCACGGCTCCAGTGCGGCCAGGTCGCCCGGAGCATGAACGGTGAACACGAACAACGCGGCGTATGCAGCGTAGCTGTACGACCGCAGCATGCCGGCGACGTCCTTGAGGGGCGACTGCTTCGCGCGCCGCTCGGCAATCGTCCGGGCCGGTTCGCCTTCGAAATCGATAAGGACGAAGTCGTCTTCGGCGCGGAGCACCTGACCGAGGTGGTAGTCGCCGTGGACGCGGATCCGCATGCCGCCGGAGGGTAGCGACCGCACGGCGTCGAAGGCGCGGGCAATCCGTTCTCTGGCGTCGAGAATCGCAGCCGCGTCAGCGCGCGCGGCCTCGGCTATCGTCCCTGAGCGCCGCTCCAGCAGGTCGAGGGCCGCATTGGCATGCGTACGCATCGTCCGGGCAATGGCGTCGAGCCCGGCGGCGTCGATCGGCTCGGGTTCGAACGCCGGTCCAGGCGTATCGGCGAGCGTCAGGTGCAGCTCCGCCGTGCGCCGGCCCAGGCTCGTCGCAGTCGCCAGGTACCACTGCTCGAGCGCCGCAAAGAACGGCGGCAGCTGCTCGGCAGGCAGGACAGGCGCAGGCGCCGCAGGGTTTTGCGTGCGGTTGACGCGCGCATCGACGCGTTCGTAGTAGCGCCGGAGCTCGTCGATCGTGAAATCCCACCCGGTGCCCTGGTGCTTGACGACGGCGTGCGCGATCGCGAGCGTGCCGGGATCGAGTCCGGGCCGCCAGTACTCGAGCGCGGATTCGATTCGCGCAGCGTGGGTGAAGCCGCGCTCCGCCAGGACGCGCCCGATCTCGAGCTCGGGATTCGTCGACGGCACGATCCGCCGAAACAACTTGAGCGCCTGCAGGTCGCCGAAGAACGCGATGCTGTTGCTCTGGTCGCTGCTGCCGCGCTGCCACTGGGCGGGCGGCGCGGGCTGAGCGGGAAGGGACTGCCGCAATCTCAGTCCCCGGATGCTGCCCTTCATGGTCGCGATCTCATCGCCGTGCTTCATCACCGACAGCAGCCGATCGCAGACCTCGTCGTCCTGCAGACCGTCGACGATGACACCTTTCCGCGCGCCGGTGATGCGGGCGAGAACGGAGGCCGGAGACTGCAGCGCCCGCTCGGCGGCCTCGCCCGCGAGGAGCGCGATGGGCACGAGGTAGGCCTCGAACGTACCGTCGCCGAACTCGACGGAGACGACGGAGAGAAACGCGGGCGTGGTGCCGGATCGCAGCGCGGTCCAGTCGCTGAACCACGCGCGCCGGATGTCGCGCGATTTCGACGTGAACCAGCGCTGCCGCTGCAGGAACGGCGCGAGCGCCTGGCGTTCGAGGATGGTCCGGGTGCCGCTGTCGAGGAGGCGCTGCCAGTCGACGCCGACGAGCAGCGAGGGCAGCTCGTCGCGGATCGCCTCGGCGGCGTCGCGCGGCTGCGCCGCACGCGGAGCAATCTGGATTGCGTCGCGCTGCACCGTGAACCAGTAGGTGGCGTACGGGCCGAGCGTCAGGAAGTACGGCGCTTCGCCGACGCGGGGGAACTCCGTCAGTCCGCCCATCTCGATCAGGATCTGGCCGGCGTAGCCCCTCAAGTCCAGTTCGGCGGGCTGCAGCGTGCGCGACAGATTGGCGACGACGAGAATCGTCTCGCGGTCGTCGCGGCGCAGATAGGCGAGCACTCTGCGGTTCGAGCAGCCGACGAACTCCAGCGCGCCGCGGCCGAACACACGGTGCTGCTTCCGCATCGCGATGAGCCGCTTCATCCAGTTGAGCAGCGAGAACGGATACCGCTCCTGTGCCTCGACGTTGATCGACTGGAAGCCGTAGACCGGGTCCTGGATCGGGGGCGCGAAGAGACGCGCCGGGTCCGAGCGCGAGAAGCCGCCGTTGCGATCGCTGCTCCATTGCATCGGCGTGCGCACGCCGTTGCGGTCGCCGAGATAGATGTTGTCGCCCATCCCGATCTCGTCGCCGTAATAGATGACCGGAGTCCCCGGCAGCGAGAACATCAACGCATGCAGCAGCTCGATCCGCCGCCGGCTGTTCTCCACGAGCGGCGCGAGCCGCCGGCGGATGCCGAGGTTCAGCCGCATCTGCGGGTCCTCGGCGTAGGTCTTGTACATGTAGTCGCGCTCTTCATCGGTCACCATCTCGAGCGTGAGCTCGTCGTGGTTGCGCAGGAACAGCGCCCACTGGCAGCTCTCGGGAATCTCCGGCGTCTGGCTGAGGATTTCGGTGACGGCGTGGCGATCTTCCTGACGGATGGCCATGAACATCCGCGGCATCAGCGGGAAGTGGAACGCCATGTGGCACTCGTCGGCGTCGCCGAAGTAGTCGCGCGCGTCGGCCGGCCACTGGTTGGCCTCCGCCAGCAGCATCCGGTCGCGGTAGGCGGCGTCGAGTTCGCGGCGGATCCGCTTGAGCACCGCGTGCGTCTCCGGCAGGTTCTCGTTGTTCGTGCCCTCGCGCACGCAGAGATAGGGCACGGCGTCGAGCCGCAGCGCATCCACGCCGAGATCGAGCCAGAACCGCATCACGTCGATGACGGCATCGACGACGGCGGAGTTGTTGTGATTCAGGTCCGGCTGGTGCGAGAAGAAACGGTGCCAGTAGTACTGGCCCGCGACCGCGTCGTACGTCCAGTTCGATTTCTCGCTGTCGAGGAAGATGATCCGCGTCTCCGGATATTTTCTGTCGCTGTCGCTCCAGACGTAGAAATCGCGCTCGGGCGATCCCTTCGGCGCGAGCCGCGCACGCTGGAACCAGGGATGCTGGTCCGAAGTGTGATTGACGACCAGCTCGATGAGGACCTTGATGTGCCGTTCGTGCGCGGCGCGGACGAGCGCCTTGAAGTCGTCGAGCGTCCCGTACGCCGGGTGGATGCTGCAGTAATCCGAGATGTCGTACCCGTCGTCCCGCAGCGGCGACGGAAAGAACGGGAGCAGCCAGAGACAGGTGATGCCGAGGCTCTGGAGGTAATCGAGCTTCTGCGTGATTCCCGGGAAGTCGCCGACGCCGTCGTTGTTCCGGTCGAAGAAGCTCTTGACGTGCGCCTGATAGATGATCGCGTCCTTGTACCAGAGAGGATCGCCCTCCGCGGCGACCGGCGCGGTCGTGACGGCATCGGCGGGAATCGTCGGCGTCGTCGTGGGGGCGCTCATAGCAGAAACACGTGTCCCTGGCGGACGCCCGGATCGAGCCGGACGTAATTCCATCCCCGCCGCCACGTGTACGTCGCCGCGTCGAGCAGATCGGTGACCGTGAACTGGTCCGCGTCGCCGGCGACCCCGGCGGTATCGACGGATCCGTGCTGCATGTGGGCCGGATCGAGATTGACCACGACGAGCACGCGGTCAGTGTTCGATCCGGGAGCCCCCGTCCCCCGGCTCGCAGATTTGCTGTAGGCGATGAGAAGGTCGTTGTCGGTGTCGTGGAATCGCAGGCTCGCGTCGAACTGCAGCGCGCGGTGATCGTGCCGGATGCGATTCACGCGCGCGACGAGCTCCGCGATGTTGCCCGGCTGATTCCAGTCGCGCTTGCGCAACTGATATTTCTCGGAGTCCGCGTACTCTTCGCTGCCCGGCGCGAGCGCTCGATTCTCGCAGAGCTCGAATCCGCTGTAGATGCCGTATGCGGCTCCCAGCGTCGCCGCGAGCAGCAGGCGCGCTTCGAAGGCAGGCCGTCCGCCGTGCTGCAGGTACGCGTGCAGGATGTCCGGCGTGTTCACGAACAGGTTCGGCCGCAGGTACTCCCGGACGTTCGTCTTCGTCAGCTCGGTGAAATACTCGACGAGCTCCGCTTTCGTGTTGCGCCAGGTGAAATACGTGTACGACTGCGAGAAACCCGACTTGGCGAGATACCGCATCGGCGCGGGGCGCGTGAACGCCTCCGACAGCAGGACGACGTCGGGCGCGAACGCATGGACCGTATCGACGAACCACTCCCAGAAGCCGAACGTCTTCGTGTGCGGATTGTCGACACGGAAGATCCGCACGCCGCGATCGATCCAGAACCGCGCCACGTCGACGAGCGCGTTCCAGAGCGACGGCCAATCCTCGTTCTCGAAGTCGAACGGATAGATGTCCTGATACTTCTTCGGCGGATTCTCCGCGTACTTGATCGTGCCGTCGGGACGATGACGGAACCACTCCGGGTGCTCGCGCACCCAGGGATGGTCGGGCGAGCACTGCCACGCGAGGTCGAGCGCCACCTCCATCCCGAGGCGTTCGGCCGTTTCGCGGAACTGCTCGAAGTCGGCGATCGTGCCGAGGCCGGGATCGACCGCCGTGTGCCCGCCGGCGTCCGAGCCGATTGCCCATGGACTGCCCGGATCGTCCGGTCCGGCGGCGAGCGCGTTGTTCGGGCCTTTCCGGTAGCTGTGGCCGATGGGGTGAATCGGCGGCAGATAGACGACGTCGAACCCGAGATCGGCGACGCGGGCAAGGTCGGCCGCGGCTTCGCGGAACGTGCCGCTGCGCGCAGGATCCGATCCGGACGAACGCGGGAACATTTCGTACCAGGCGCCGAACCGCGCGCGCTCGCGGTCCACCCAGACGCGGTGGATTGGGGTGGAGGTGGCGTGCGAGCGATCCGCATACGCCGCCATCAGGCGCTCCAGATCGGCGTCGGCGGCAATCGCGATGCGTTCCTCCGCCGGCGTCGCGTCGGACAGCCGGGCGGCCCGATCGAGAAGCCGCACGGCGTCGGGTCCGCCCGGTCCGACTTGTTCCGCGCGGCCGGCA
>DASQHH010000775.1:0-4100 GCA_035632195.1 Vicinamibacterales bacterium | reverse complement strand
CAGCACGCCGGCAAGCGGAGCCAGATTCGGGCGGATAGCGATCGCGGCCGCGGTCGCGAGGCCGGCGGACAGCGGCAGGTCGGAGACGGCGAGTGCGAGCGCGGCGGTCCATGCGGCGGCGACCGGGACGTCGCTCATGGGGTTCACCAGCTGGTAGAGGAACACCGGGCTCGTCGCGACCAGGAGCGCGCCGCCGATCGCGATGGACGGCCGTTCGAACAGCCGCCGGCCGAGCCGATATGTCGACCAGATCGTCAGCGCGCCGCAGATGGGAACGACGAAGAATGCGGCGCAATAACCGCCGGCGATCTGCGCGAGCGCCATCAGCAGCGGGTAGCCGGGCGCGTATGACGGCACGATCGCGTCCGGCTGCGTCGTGGACGGGACGAAACCGAGCGGCGTCCACGTCTGCAGCGCAAACGGCCACGGCGAATCGCGTACGACGTCCTGATGCACCTGCATGCCGCCGGCGCGCCACAGGCCCGCTTCGAGGACGTAGCCGGAGGAGTCGGCCCCGCCGGCGACGGTCGATCCCCATCGGATTCCGGCGTACAACACACCGAGAGCGAGGACGATCGCCGCGCCGCCGATGGTCCGTTCGCGGATCGCGGTCACGGCCTGCGCTGATGCACGACTTTGCCGCCGGCGATGGTGACGAGCGCTTGTGCGTGTTCGACGCGCGCGGCTGATGCAAGGAGGTCGTCGCTGAGGACGACTGCGTCGGCCCGCTGGCCGCGCGAGAGTTTCCCCTTTTCGCCGTCCTGGAACTCGGCAAATGCCGAGCCGCTGGTATAGGCCCTCAGCGCATCCGCGATCCGTCCGTGCGCGCCGAGCGCGTGAAGCCGCTGCATCGGATCGATCGACGCCTCGGGCCAGCCGCTGCCAATCGCGATGCGCGCGCCCTCACCCGCGAAGACATCGAAGATGTCGGCGCCCGCCGCGGACTGCAGCGACGCCACGACCTGGAGCGGCACGAAGCGCTTTCCATCCGCAGCCGCCGCGAACCCGGCGCGCTCGATCCGCGTGCGCCGATCGCGGGCGCCGTCCGCGCGGACGATGTCGTCGACTCGATCGAGCGCGGCCGTCACGTCGTGTGCGTCGGCGGCGAGGAAACACACCTGGAGCCCGGCGTGGTCGGCCGCCATGAGGCGCGTCCGCAGCAAGTCGGTCTCGTGGGGATCGTCGCCGGCGGCGCGGACGCCGCCCGCCACGGCGCCGAGGCGCAGCCACGCGGAGCCGAACGATCGACGGACGCCGAGCTTCGCCTGATCGTACCAGCCGGACTCGTTCGGCACGGCGTACACCCGCGCGGTCAACTCGCCGAGGTTGGCCAGCTCGGCATACGCCGCGACGTCATCGCCGGATGCGCCGAAATCCTGGAGACTGGTGACGCCGGCGGAAGCCGCGCGCTCCAGCGCACGCTTGATGATGCGGAGCCGATCGGCGGGCGTCGGCCGGGGGATCGCCCGATCGACGAGAGCGAGCGCCGTACCTTCGACGATTCCCGTGGGGAAGCCGCGCGCGTCGCGGACGATGCGGCCGTCCGGAGGATCGGGCGTCTGTTCGGTAATGCCGGCGCGGCCGAGCGCGGCCGCGTTGACGAGCGCTCGCCGCCCCGCGGCATCGGTCACGAACACGGGCGTGCCGTTGGTGGCGTCGTCGATCGCCGCGCGCGCGGGCAGCGCGTCGGGCGGCAGCGCGCTGTTCCAGCGTCCGCCCGCAATCCATTCACCGGGGGCCGCGCGCGCCCGTTCGCTGATGCGCCGCAGGATCTCGGCCGCATCGGCGGCGTCGGTCAGGTCGATCTGCTCGAGCGCGGTGCCGGCGTCGGCGACGTGAACGTGCGCATCGTTGAACCCCGGAACGACGCGCCGGCCTTCCGCGTCGACGACGCGCGTGTTCTCGCCGCGCCAGGCGTCGATGGCGCGGACCGATCCCACGTCGACGATCCGATCGCCGAAGACCGCGAATGCGGAGGCCTCGGGCTGTGCCGGATCGCCGGTCCAGATCCGGGCGTGCGTGACGATGAGATCGGCTGCGGGACGCGGACCACCCGAGCACGCGGCCGTCAAAGCGGCGCATGCGGCGAGGGTCGGCCGAAGGACGGAACGCACCGGCGCGCGGATTATAGCGCGCGGATCGCGGCTTCCATCTTCGTCACGAGGCCGTCCAGGTGATCGACCACGGCGCGGACCGTCTCCGGTTTGCTCAAGTCGACTCCGGCGCGCTGCAGCAGCGGCATCGGGTGGTCGCTGCCGCCGGATGACAGCAACGTCAGATACCGATCGATCGCGGCCGCGCGGTCCGCCGGCGATCCGGTCGTGAGCTGCTGCATCAGCTGCGCGCTCGAAGCGAAGCACGTGGCGTACTGGTAGACGTAGTACGGCGTGCTGAAGAAATGCGGGATTCGCGCCCATGTCACGCGCGAGATCTCGTCGATGTCGACCGCGTCGCCGTGATACGCCTTCAGAAGCCCGAGATAAATGTCGCCCAGGGCGTCGGCGGTGATCGGCTTCCCCTGCTCGACGAGGCGGTGCGCCTGCAGCTCGAAGTCGGCGAACATCACCTGCGTGTAGAACGTTCCGACGATCCCGTCGATGGCGTGCTGCAGCAGCACGATCCGCTCCCGGTCGTCGGAGGCGTGGCTCAGCATGTGCTCGAGAAACAGCGCCTCGCTCAGCGTCGACGGCACCTCAGCCACGAAAATCGTGTACGCCGAGTAGACGAACGGCTGGTGCGCATTCGACAGCAGCGTGTGCATCGAGTGGCCCATCTCGTGCGCCAGCGTGAACACCGCGTCGAGCGTGTCGTTGTAGTTCAGCAGCATGTACGGATGGACGCCGTAGACCGGGGCCGAGTACGCGCCGCTCCGCTTGCCCGGATTCTCGTACACGTCGATCCAGTCGCCGGCGAGCACGTCGCGCAGCTGCTTTTGATACGGCTTCCCCAGCGGCTCGACGGACGTCGGCAGCCAGTCGAGCACGTCGTCATACGGATACTTGTGATCGAACTCGACGAGCGGAATCGTGGCGTCGTAGGTGTGGTAGGTGTCCAGGCCGAGCACACGCTTGCGCAGCCGATGATAGCGCCGCAGCGGCTCGACGCCGGCTTTCGTCGACTCAATCAGGTTCTCGACGACGGCCGAGGGAATGTTGTTGCCGTGCAGGGCCGCATCGAGCGTCGACGCGTAGCCCCGCGACTGCGCGAGGAACCAGTCGCGCTGCAGGACACCGTTGTACAGCGACGCGTAGGTGTTGACGGTCTCTTCGTACAGCTTGTGATACTCGTGAAACGCCAGCGCACGGTCGCGCTGGTTGCGCTCGGTCGCCAGGATCGCGCGGTACTGTCCGTATGTCAGCGTCGCCGACGCGCCCGTCGACAGGGTGACAGTGGGATAGGCGACGTCCGCGGTCGACAGCGCCGCATACGCGTCGTACGGCGACGAGGCAAACCGGCTCGAAAGCGACAGCAGATGCTCGCCCCTGTCGTCCAGCACATGCTCCTGCTGTCGGTAGAGGTCCTCGAGCGCGAACCGGTAAACCGCGAGGTCGGCGTTGGACGCCATCCACTGCTGCAGCGTTGCGACGGGGATCGTGAGCAGCTCGGGATTGAACCACGCGCTCGCCTGCCCCGCTTTGGCGAACAGGATCTGCACCTGTTGACGCTTCGCGTTGATGGCGTTGTCGCGCTGGTCCTCGTCGTACATCAGCGACGCGTAGTACCAGACTTTGTAGGTGAGCTGCCCGATCTCATCGGAGAGGCGCATGGCATGCAGCAGATCGGTTGCGCCGCGCGCGAGCGTCCCCTGAAGAGCGGCATACGCGTTGATCTTGCGCTCGAGTTCGTCGTACGCCGCCTGCCACGCGATCCAGCCGTCGAAGATGTGGGCGAGGTTCCACTTGAAGCGGGACGGAATCTCGGACCGCGTGCGAAGTTTCGGAGCAGGAGCGGTGTCGGTCGACGCCGGCGTTTCCATCCGAACAGCATATCGCAGGGCCTGCCCGCCGCAGCGAACGAGCGCCGACGTGACGCCACTAGACGGGACCGGAGCGGAATGCTGCGCGCAGCTCCTCTCTCGAAATGTCCCGCCATCGGCCGGG
>DASQHH010000774.1:0-2931 GCA_035632195.1 Vicinamibacterales bacterium | reverse complement strand
AACATGCTGGCGCGATCCGATCGCGCCGCCGCCCGCGCGCTGTTTCTCGAGGCGCTCGAGTTCGATCGCAAAGACTCGCGCATCTGGATGGCGCTGGCGCATCTGGCCGAGACGCCCGGCCAGTCGGTTGCGACGCTGCGCGAACTGCTGACGCTCGAGCCGGCACACGCCGCGGGACGGTCGCTTCTGAAAGGCGCCCTCGTCGCCGACGCGCGAGCGTTGCACGCCCGCGGCGGCGCCGCCGCCGCCGTCGAACGCCTGAAGGAATCGCTCGCGATCGACGACCGCAACATCGACGCGTGGCTCTGTCTTTCGGAAGTGAGCGCCGACGGCGATGAAAGCGCCCGCGCGCTGGATATGGCCGCCGCGATCGATCCCGCCGACGTCCGGGTACTGGCCGCCGTCGCGCGGATGCGCGAGCAGCTCGACGCTGTTGCCGACGTGTCCGCCGCGTCGTTCGATCGCCTGGCGGCGCCGGCGAGCCTCGACGGGCTCGACAACCTCGACGGGGACGACGGCTTCGCGCAGTTCGACATCGTCGAAGCAACGCCTGCCCCGCCGGAGCCGGCACCCGCGCCGGAGCCGGTGGCGGCGCTGACTCCGCCGCCCGCACCAGCCGCGCCGCCGGCTGCGCGGACGATTCTGATCGTCGACGACAGTCCGACGATCCGCAAGATTCTCGCGCTGACCCTCGAGCGCGCCGGCTACACCGTCGTGGCGGAGCCGGACGGCGAGGCGGCGCTGAAGCGCCTCGAAGACATCGTCCCGAGTCTGATTTTTCTCGACATCGCGATGCCGAATCTCGACGGCTACGAGGTGTGCAAGCAGATCCGCAAGGGCGCGCGAACCGCGGCCATCCCCGTGGTGATGCTCTCCGGCAAGGACGCCTTCTTCGACAAGGTGAAAGGCAAGATGGCCGGCGCCACCGAGTACCTGACGAAACCGTTCGAAACCCCCGTCGTGCTGTCCGTCGCGGCAACACACTGCCAGCCGGCTGAAGAGGTAGTCCATGGTTGAGGGTGATCTGCTCGATCTGTCGCTGCCGAACCTGATGAACGCGTTGACGACGGAGGGATCGACCGTCGCCGTCAAGGTACAGCGGGGCGTCGATCACGGCGCCGTCTACTTCCACGAAGGCGTGCTCGTGCACGCCCACACCGGAGAGAGCACCGGCAACGATGCGGTGTACGAGCTGCTGTCCTGGGTCGACGGCCGCTTCCGGCTCGCGCGCGATCCCGAGCACCGGCCGCGCACGATCACGCAGCGGGCCGCGGACTTCCTGTCCGGCTCGCCCGATCAACCCGATCCGTTCGGCCATGTGACGCGCGCGACGGCGGAGCCCCAGGCGGCGACGCCCGACGAGCGGCTGTTGACCGAGCTGCTCACATTGCTGACGCGCCTCGAGCAGGACCGCGTGCGCCTCTCGGACGGCGGCGTCAACGGCGGCGCAGTCGCCGCGCTGCTCGTCACGACGGCCGTCGTCAACTCGCTGGTCGCCTTCGTGACCGCGAAATGCGGCGACCCCGACGTGCGTCCGTCGCGCGTCCTGCCGCGGCTCGCCGACAGCCAGCCGTACACGCAGCTGCTCGGCGAGGAAAACGACCGCATCTCGGTCGCCACCGTCGCCGGCGTGCTGAAGACGTGGGACAGCAGCAAGGAGGATCGGCAGTCGCTCTTCCGCGATCTCTGCCGTGCGCTGCTCGACGTTCTGAGCGTCTACTGCTCGACCGTCAGCACCTTCTTCCACGGTTCCCGAGAGCGGGAAGAGTGGAAGGCGACGTCCGACGTGTTCATCGACGGTCTCTGGACCGCGGTGCAGCAGATCGAAGCCTGACATCACGGAGACGCAGAGTCCCGGAGCGTCCGAGAAGGGGTGACATGTGAAGAAACACGTACTGGTCGTTGACGACAGTCCGACCGACCGGCAGATCGCGACGCTGCTGCTGCAACGGCAGGGCTACGACGTGACGACGGCCATCGACGGAGAAGACGCGCTCGAGAAAGTAGCCGCGGCACCGCCGCCGCTCATCGTGCTCGACATCATCCTGCCGAAGATGAACGGCTATCAGGTGCTCCGCCAGCTCAAGGCGGCGCCGGAGACGCGGGGGATCAAGGTCATTCTCGTCAGCAGCAAGAACCAGGAAAGCGATCGCTTCTGGGGGCTCAAGCAGGGCGCGGACGATTACATCGCGAAGCCGTATCCCGACGAAGCGCTGCTGAACGCCGTCGCGAGGCATTTCTGATGATCGCGCCCGGCGGTCTTTCGCTCGCTGACGCCGTTGCGGCTCTCGACGCCGGGCTGGGAGATTCACCCGCGGACGCCGGCAGGATCGACGCGGGCGACGGGGGGATCGCGGCTGCTGCATCTCGATACGTGCTGTTCACGATCGCCGAGACGTGCTACGCGGTGCACGAGACGCTCGTCACCGAGCTCGATCGCGTGCCGAAGATCACGCTGGTGCCTCACGTGCCGGCGTGGGTCCGCGGCGTCGCGAACCTGCGCGGCGACGTGATCTCGGTCGTCGATCTGCGCGCATTTCTCGGCCTCGACGCCGCACCGATCTTCCGCGAGCGGATGCTCGTCGTACGGCTCGTCGGCGAAGACTTTACGACCGCCCTCGTGGTCGACAACGTCGAGCGCATCGTGGCGATCGCCGACACGGAGATCCGCCCGACGGAAGCGCCGTTGGAAGGCCGGCTGTCGGCGTACCTCAGGGGCGTGGCCGTTGCCGGCGCGCGGCTCGTTGCGGTGCTCGACCTGGACCGCCTGCTGCGTTCGCCGGAAATCCGTCAGTTCGAGGAGCGCCTCCAGGGGGAAGGGGCCCCGGAGTAAGCCTCCGGGGGGAAGAGTCCCTCGGGATCAAGCAAAGAGGACACATCATGCGACACACACTGAGCATCAAGACTCGACTCTCGCTGGCGATCGGCCTG
>DASQHH010000773.1:0-2945 GCA_035632195.1 Vicinamibacterales bacterium | reverse complement strand
TTTAGAGCCTAGCATGACAGGATTCACCGCCAGGGCTCTCGCGTGCTATTTAATGACACGTATAACTCGTTATATTGCTGCAAACATCTGCGTATATGACATTTATTGCGATATTCTCATTATCCAACACATGGACAGCGTTTCGATTGCTTCCTGCTTGAATGCTCACTTCACGGCGATGCTAGAGTGAGCCCCCGTGGGTGACCTCCGTTACGCCTTGCGTTTGCTGCGGCGCAATCCCGGCTACGCCGCCGTGTCGATCCTCACGATGGCGTTGGGCATCGGCGCGACGACGACGCTGTTCAGCGTCACGTACGGCGTGCTGCTGAAGCCCCTGCCGTGGGCAGACGCCGACCGGATCATGCGTGTCGTCGAAACGCGAGACGGCCACCCGGCGCGTCTGCCGGAAACGATGACGAACGCCACGTATTTTTCGTGGCGCGACGAGATGGCCACGATCGATGCGATTGGCGGGTACGCCATCGGCACGAACAGCATGACCGCCAGTCGCGATGGCGGCGACGAGCCGATTCGCCTTCGCGTGACGGCGATGACGCCGTCCGCATTCGACGTCCTGCGCGCCAGACCGCTGCGTGGACGTCTGTTCACGGACGCCGAGGTGCCGGCTGCCGGCCTGAGCGGCGTCGACACGCCGCGGCCCGCCGTGATTTCGCACGCGCTCTGGAGGGATTGGTTCGCCGGGCGGGACGACGCGCTCGGCACGGTGATTCGACTCGACGACGTGCCGCACACGATTGTCGGCGTGATGGCCGCGTCGTTCGCGTTCCCGGACGCCGAGACGCGCGCGTGGACACCGCTGCCCATTCCGCAGGTGGTGCAGCCCCGCAACGCGCGCAGCACGATGATCTTCGGCGGCCTGGTGCGGCTCAGGCCCGGGGTCTCGCCTCTGCGGGCCGCCGCGGAAGGGACGTCGCGTGCGCGCCACGCACCCGATCTCGGGTTCGGCGCGCTGGCGATGTTCGGCAGCAGTGCGCCCCCCGACATCGCCGTCACGCCGCTCGCGCAGGCGATGACGGCCGACGTGCGGCCGGCGCTGCTACTGCTGCTGGCCGCCGTCATCCTGCTGCTTGCAACCGCAGTCGCGAACGTCGGCGGCCTGCAGCTCGCGCGCGCCAGCACGCGCCGGCGCGAAATCGCCGTGCGAACCGCAATCGGCGCGAGCCGTCGACAACTCCTGCGCCAGCTGGTCGCCGAGAGTGCCGTCGTCACCGCGGCCGGCGCCGCAGCGGGAGTCGTCGCGGCGTTCGGCCTCGCGCGGCTGCTGCCGTCGGTCCTGCCGGCGGACTTCCCGCGCACGACGGACATTTCGGTCAGTGCGCCGGTGTTGGCGGTCGCCGTGCTCCTCTCGATCGCCGCCAGCGTCGGTGCAAGCCTGTTGCCGGCGACCCTGACTCGCCGCGTCGAGGTGACGGCCATCCTCGCTGACGAGAGCGCCGCCTCCGCGGCCGGCGCCCGGTCCCGCTCCGGACGTCTGCGCGCGCTGGTCATGGCGGCGCAGGTCGCGGTCGCGAGCCTGCTGCTCGTTGGCGCGGCGCTGCTCGGCCGGTCGTTTGTCGCGCTGATACACGCAGACCGCGGGTACGACCCGTCGAACCTGCTGACGGCGCGTCTCGATCTCCCGCAGCGCACCGACGGGCCGACCCACGCACGCCTCGCGGACGCCGTCATCGAGCGCCTGCGAGGCATACCGGGAGTGACGATGGCCGCGGCCGGCAATGCGCTGCCATTCATGAGCCTCGGATCGGCGCTCGGAACAGAGTTGCCGTCGCCGTCGAATCCCGCGATCAGACTGCAGGTCCACGCAAACGTCCGTCTGGTCAGCCCGGGGTATATCAGCGCGATGCGTCTGCCGCTGCTGCAAGGCCGGCTCCTGAACGACTCGGATGGCGCCGCGTCGGCGGCCGCCGTGGTGAGCCGTTCGTTTGCGCAGCAGTACCTCGGCGACGATCCGATCGGCAAACACATTCCCATGGCCGTCGCCGCCGGAGGCCGCGAGGACTGGGAAGTCGTTGGGGTGGTCGGCGATATGCGGCAGGCTTCGGCGACCGATCCCCGGTCGCCGGACGTGTTCGTGTCGTACCGGCAGTCGAATGGGTGGATTCGTGGATCGATCTACTTTGTGGTTCGCACCGCCGCCGACCCGACCGCGCAGATCGCCGCGCTTCGGACCGCCGTCCGCGAGCAGGACCCGACGCTCGCGCTCGACTCGATCATGACGATGGAGGACCGCGTGGCCACGTCGCTGGCGAAGCCGCGCCTCTACGCGATTCTGCTGATCGGATTCGCGGTCGCCGCGCTCGCGATCGCGGGCGTGGGGCTCTTCGGCGTGTTGTCCTACGCCGTCGCGCAGCGGGCGAGAGAGATCGGCATCAGGACCGCGCTGGGGGCACAGTTCGCCGACGTCGTCGTGCTCGTGCTGCGGCAGGCGGTGGCGGTGACCGCGGCCGGCAGCGCCGCCGGCATGTGGGCCGCATTCGCGCTCACGCGATACGTCTCGTCTTTCCTGTACGGCGTCGGCCGGGCGGACCTCGTCAGCTATGCGAGTGTCGGCGCGGTGATTGCGGCGGTCGCCGCGATCGCCTGCATCGTGCCGGCGCGACGGGCCACACGCATCGATCCGCTGATCGCGCTGAGAACGCAATAAGCCTGTCGGAGACCCGGACGATCGAGCTATCGACTGTTCGTCATCGCCGCGTGTTGCTCCAGACGACCTGGCCGATGCCGACGACCATCGCAATCGCTCCGTAGACAGCCCACTGGTGGTTGTTGACCATGAAGCTCACCGGGCCACCCGGCACTCGTGGAGTGTTGAAGGCGAGGTCAAAAGCCTGCAGAATCCACACGACTCCCAGGAAAAGAACCACCAATCCCAGGCCCGTACTGATGGTGCGCCCGACCCACGTGAAAAGAATCCTCATCATGTT
>DASQHH010000772.1:0-2877 GCA_035632195.1 Vicinamibacterales bacterium | reverse complement strand
ACAAGGGGTCGATCGCCGTCGACGGCATCAGTCTCACCGTCGCCGGCCTCGGCGCCGATCGGTTCGACGTGCAGCTGGTGCCGTATACGATGGATCACACGAACCTGAGCCGCGTGCAGAAGCGCGACCGCGTGAACCTCGAAGTCGACATGGTCGGGAAGTACGTCGTTCGAGCCGCGGAGCTGGCGGGTCTCACCCTTACGGGTGTCCGTCCCGGAGAGGTGACGCACTGATGTCTCGCATGGAAATCGCCAAGGGCGCGCGCCAGGGCAAATCGCCGTTCGCGCGCATCGACGAAGCCGTCGACGCGATTCGCGCCGGCCGAATCGTGATCGTGGTCGACGACGCGGATCGCGAGAACGAAGGCGATCTCACGATCGCGGCCGAGAAAGTGACGCCCGAAGCGATCAATTTCATGGCGCGCTACGGCCGCGGCCTCATCTGTCTTGCGATGACGCCGGAGCGTCTCGACGCGCTCGAGATCCGCCCGCTGGTCCGGGAGAACACGTCGCGCTTCGAGACGGCGTTCTGCACGCCGATTGACGCCGTGGCCGGCACGACGACGGGCATTTCGGCGCACGACCGCGCGACGACAGTCCTGGCCGCGATCGATCCCGCGACGAAGCCGTCGGACCTCGCGCGTCCCGGCCACATCCATCCGCTGCGCGGGCGCAGCGGCGGCGTCCTCGTCCGCACCGGCCAGACGGAAGCCGCGGTCGATCTCGCCCGCATCGCCGGGCTGTACCCGGCCGGCGTCATCTGCGAAATCATGAACGAGGACGGGACGATGGCGCGCGTGCCGCAGCTGACGAAGTTCGCGAAGCGCCACGGCCTGCTGATGATCACCGTCGCGGATCTGATCCGGTACCGCATGCGGACCGAATCGCTGGTCCGCCGCGTGGCCACGGCGCACCTGCCGACTGAGTACGGCGAATTCCGTGTCCACGCCTACGAGAATCAGATCGACCACCAGGCGCACCTGGCGCTCGTCCGAGGCGACATCGGCAACGGCGAGGACGTGCTGGTCCGCGTCCATTCGTCGTGCCTCACCGGGGACGGCCTCCATTCGATCCGTTGCGATTGCGGCGCCCAGCGTGATGCGGCGATGCAGCGAATCGCGGAAGAAGGGCGCGGTGTCCTGTTGTATCTGAACCAGGAGGGCCGGGGGATCGGCCTGGCGAACAAGATCCGGGCCTACGAGCTGCAGGACGAAGGCCTCGACACCGTGGAAGCGAACGAAAAGCTCGGGTTCAAGGCCGATCAACGCGATTACGGCGTCGGCGTCCAGATCCTCCGGGAGCTGGGAATCCGCTCGATGCGGCTTTTGAGTAATAATCCGCGCAAGCTCGTCGGCATCGAGGGATACGGCCTCTCGGTGACCCAGTGGCTGCCGCTCGAAATCCCGGCGCACGATTCGACGAGGCGGTACTTGAAAACGAAGAAGGAAAAGCTCGGGCACAAGCTGTCCAGCGTGTAACGCCGCGCGCAGCGCGGCCGCGAGGGAGCGGAGTGGGGCCTGGGGGCCCCGCGAACGACCGAGCCGGAGTATGGGGCGGAGCCCCATAAGAAAACGATGAGCGTCAAAGGACAGCTCCATACGTGCCGCGACGTGCTGCTCGTCGCGATGAAGAAGGCCGAACGGTTCGACCGCCAGACCTCCGTCAAGGTGATTCGCGCCTGCCTGGATCTCGTCGAGCACATGGAACACACCGCGGAAAAGGTCACGCACAACGAGCTCGATCTGACGCTCAAGGTGCTGAACCAGGCAGTCAAGGACGTGGACGACAAATCGTCGGTCGCGCCCGCCCTGGTGGGGGCCGTGAAGAACGCGATCAGCCGCCTCGAATCGCTTCGGAGCGAGATTCCCGCCATCTGATCCGGGCACGCTCGTCGGTTGTACGAGTGGCGTCGGACATCGAGAACGCGTTCCAGGATTGACAGACCGCAAGCCCGTCAGCTACGATAAACGTTTGCGCTAGAGTAGCTTACCCGGCCATGTTCGATTCTCTCACGGGACGACTTCAGGACGTTTTTCAGAGCCTTCGCGGTCAAACGAAGCTGACGCCGGAGGCCATTGAAGGAGCCCTCCGCGAGATCCGGCTCGCGCTGCTCGAGGCCGACGTCAATTTCAAGGTCGTCAAGGCGTTCATCGACCGCGTGCGCGATCGCGCGATGGACGCGACCAAAGAAGACGTGCTGCGGAGCCTGTCGCCCTCGCAGCAGGTCGTGCGGATCGTGCGCGACGAGATGGTCGCGCTGTTCGGCGACGCGCAGGGCGGGCTGCAGCCGTCCGCCAAACGTCCGCGGGTGATCCTGCTGCTCGGTCTGCAGGGCGCGGGCAAGACGACGACGGCGGGCAAACTCGGGACGTGGCTGAAGAAGCAGGGCAGGCATCCGCTGATGGTCTCTGCGGACGTGAAGCGTCCGGCGGCGATCCAGCAGCTGAACGTCGTCGGAGAGAAAGCGTCGATACGCGTGCACGATCCTGCGGGCAACATGGATCCGGTCGCCCGCGCGACGGGCGCGGTCGCTGAAGCGGCGAACCTCGGGTTCGACACGGTCATCGTGGACACCGCGGGACGCCTGCACATCGACGACGAGCTGATGGACGAGCTCGTCGCGATTCAAAAGGCGACCGATCCGTCGGACCGGCTGTTCGTCGCGGACGCCATGACCGGACAGGACGCGATCAAGAGCGCGGGCGAGTTCAACGCCCGGGTCGGCGTCACGGGGGTGGTCCTGACCAAGCTGGACGGCGACGCGCGCGGCGGCGCGGCGCTGTCGGTCGTGTCGGTCGTCGGCGTGCCGATCGCGTTCGCGGGAAGCGGCGAAACGCTGGACGACCTCGAGCCGTTCCATCCCGAGCGGGTGGTGTCG
>DASQHH010000771.1:0-3741 GCA_035632195.1 Vicinamibacterales bacterium | reverse complement strand
CGAGCCGCATGTACGACGGCATCCGGAGCGCGTTCCGCGCGCCGACGACATCCCGGTCCGCATCGACGATCGAATACGGCAGACCGCTCCGCCAGTCGACGATGCCGATCATCTGCCATCGCGGCGAGAGGAGCCAGTGTCCCCGGGCGAACAGCCTGTTTGGAACGTCGGTGGAAGCCGGGCCGAACGCATTGGGGGTGATGATGGGCGACATCATCGTGTCGAAGAAGTTCGCGAACGAATTGAGATCGCCCGCCGCGCTCGACCGCGTATAGGTCGCCTTGACGTCGACGGCCGCCGACCGCGAGTAGCGCAGCGACACTTCCGCGGACCGGAAGTCGCTGTGCCCCGTGCTCTCCATCAGCCACAAACCGGCCGCGCCGTTCTGAACGGAATCGACCACGAGCTCGTGATCGGCGTCGCGCGTGATCAGGCTCGCCTCGGCGCGCCAGTGCCGCGCCAGACGGACGTCATAGGAGAGGTCCCACGTGGCGCTGCGCGCGGTGCGCAAACCGCCTGCGGTCACGTGCGGAAACGCGACAGAGGGACCGAGCATCGTGACGCCGTCCGCGGCGAAGCGGCTGTCGATTTCCGTCTCGAACTGGTCGAACGCGCCCGCGGCCGACGGCGTGCGCTCGTAGAAGAACCCGTAACCGCCGCGCAGGACCGAGGTCCCCTCCTCGTTCAGCAGGAGCGCCGCGCCGACACGCGGCGTCGCGTTCCAGCGGCCGATGATCCCGTCGCGATCCAGGCGCACGCCGTACTCCGCGTACCAGTGCGGCGACGGCTGCACCCGATCCTGCGCAAACAGCGCGACGTCGGTGCTCTGGACGTCCTGGGCCGAGGGGCCGTCGAAATCGATGCGGCGCGCCAGCGTCCCGTCCGCGCGCATGACGAGGATCGGGCGGCTGACGCTCGTCGCGGTGAACGAGCTCCGGAGCACGTCGACGCCGAACTTGAACAGGTGGAGACCCGTCGCGCCGCCGTCGGCGGTCGCCGAGATCGTCTCGATCGCCTGCAGCGTCGACGGCGTCCTGGTCTGAGTGTTGTAGTAATTACCGAGGGTCGTGTCAGGCCACAGCTGCATGGGCGCCGTGCCCTGGCCGGTCAGGGTCGTGGAGTAGCTGTAGACCTGCACCGTGGACTCGCCCGCAACGCTGCCGGACCACAGCGTCCGGGCCGTGAGCGCGCCGTGCGTGACGTGATCGTGGGTGTCGACGGTGGCGTCGGGCGGCACGAACGTGCCCAGCGACGCCATGTGCGTCACGCTCGGAAAAATGGCGGCGGTGGCGACGAAACTCTCGCGCGGCGAGACAGTGGCATCGACGCGCGTGAAGGAGCTGAACCACTGCGACGTGCGCAGCTCCGTTTCGGGACGGCTCGGTACGTCGTCGGCGCTGTAACGGTACTGGGCCGCCTCTTCGAGGAACAAACGGTCCTTGACGATCGGACCGCCGAACTCCAGGCGCGGCCCGAACGTGGCGATGCCGGTGATCTTGTAGTCTTCGAGGCGCTTCGTGCGGAACGTCGGATCGAAGTTGTTGAGACGGACGCGCCATTCGTCGCCCGCGCGCCGCGTCTGGATCACGACCAGCCCGGAGGAAAAGCGCCCGTACTCGACCGCGTAAGGATTCGGCAGAACACGGACCGATTCAATCGCATCGTCCGGGAGTGTCAGATGAGTCTCTCCGAGCACGGGATCGGCCAGGGTCGTCGAGCCAATCTGCATGCCCGCCTGCGTGGGGCGGCCGCCCTTGATACTGAGTCCACCAGGAACCTGGATGACGCTCGCGAGCAGCCGCAGGGCGCCGGTCAGGCCGCCGCCCGGAGACAGCCGCTCCACTTCGGTCGCCGTGATCGACTCGCTCGCGCTCAACGTCTCGGCCGACGACACCACGGTGTCCGGCGCGACAACCGTGACCGTGTCGGTGAGCGCGGCAATCGTCAGATCGATCGCCACGCTCGTCGTTCGCCCCGCGGCCACCGACGCCGCGATGGTGGCGCCGGCGAACCCTTCGAGCGCGACAGCTATTGTGTATTTCCCTGGGCGCAGATCGGCGACGCGAAACGCGCCGTCGCCGTCGGAAAACACCGACGCGACGACCCTGCCCTCGCCGTCCCGCACGCCGAGCTCGGCGCCGCCGAGACGGATCGTCCCGCTCTGCGTCGCCACGACGCCCGTGATGGCGCCGGCCGCCGCGGGCGGCTGCGCCGCGGCAGGCGGGCACACCACGAGCAGCGAGCTGAGCAGCGCTATCGCCGCAAGTCGAGCGCGATGGGAGATGGAAGACAAAGATGCCGGAAGAACTCTATTGTCGCGCGCGCGTCGCCGTGTGTCCACAGAAAGCTACGGTATGACGGCGGCGATCGACCAAATCGCGAGGCTGACCGCCGCACCGGCGGCCACGTCCACGCAGTAGTGATATCGGCCGACAACGCACGCAAGGCCAATGCTGATTGCGAGAACGAGGAAGACGGCTCCGGCCGCGGGAGCGGGGCCGATGATCGCGAGCGCGATGGTCAGCGATCCGGCGACGTGGCCGCTCGGAAACGTGTTCGCGCGGATCGTGAAGCGCTGCACCAGGTCGAGCGTCACGTCGTGCACCGCGCGGTCGGCGAGGTCGGCGCCGCGCTCGAGTTGCCACGGCGGACGCGATTGAATGAATGCGAGCGGCGCGAAACACGCGAACTCCGACGCGAGGACCATGGTCCAGTAGCGATCCGCCAGATCCGACCGGCCGATGGCCGCGAGCGCCGCAAACCCCGCGGGCAACAGCACAAAACAGCCGGCGTACGTGATTTCGAAAAAGGCGACGAGCGGCGCCGGCCACGCCGCGAAGCGTTCCGACGGCTCACCCAGCCAGCGTCGATCCACGTTCATGAGCCAGCGCTCGAAGGCGACGGAAGGCGTTGTGACGAGGAGCCCGGAAAAGAAATAGCCGACCAGAATCGACGCCGCCGGCGCCCAGTCGCGAATGAGAGCCGGCGCAGCAAGAGCGGTTGCGACGATTGCGGCGCAGGCGCAGGCGGCCGTCAGCGTGATGGCACGGCGCCGGCCCGCGAGCGGCGCGCGCAGCCATGCAACAAGTGTCAGGCCGGAGAAGTACGCGACCGCCAGCGATTCCGAAACACGCACGTGGGCCGCATCGTACCGCAAGCCTAGCGCGCGCTGAAATCGGCGGCGGTGATGCTAACGTAGTGCCGGTGACGGCCGCCGATTACATCCGGGTTGCGACGGACGATCCGCACGTTGCGCGCGGGCGGCAGCTTCTTGCCGCGCATCCCGAGCTGCGCGATCTTGCGGGCCCGATGGTGTCGAGCCTCGCATGGATCCTTGTCTGCACATCGACGCAAGTCGCCATCGCCATCGCCCTCGCCGGTCAACCGTGGTATGTCTGGCTCGCGGTCGCCTACATCGTCGGCGCGACGATCGATCATGCGCTCTGGGTACTCATTCACGAGTGCGCGCACAACCTGATTCTTCCGACGCGGCTCGGGAACCGTCTTGCCGCATTGACCGCGAATCTCCCGCTGGTGTTCCCGGCTGCGATGTCGTTCTGCAAGTACCACCTGCTGCATCACCGGCACATCGGCGAGCTCGATCTCGACGCCGATCTGGCCGGCCCGGGCGAGTCGCGCGCCGTCGGCGAGTCGCGCTGGGCCAAAGCGGCCTGGCTCGCGGGATTCGTCGTCGTGCTCGCGGCCGTGCGGCCGCCCCGGCTGAAGACCGAGCGGCTCGTG
>DASQHH010000770.1:0-3095 GCA_035632195.1 Vicinamibacterales bacterium | reverse complement strand
GACCGTGAGCGGCAACCCGGGTGACGTCGTGCTGACGACTTCGAGCGATCCCGAGGCCGGCTTCGCCGCTCCCGCCGCGACCACGATCGCTTCCGATCAGATTCAGATTCAGGGCACGCAGGGCGCGAGCGGCAGCAAGACCGCTTCCGTCCAGATCAAGTTCGATTCTCCGCTCGTCGTCAGCAGCGGCCAGACGACCCCGGTCGACATCGAGTTCGACCTGGGTCATCCCGCCTTCATCGTCGGCCACACGCCCCCGGGCAACGGCACGACGCTCTGGGCGGTGAACTTCGACGGCCCGGTTCGCCATCATCGCGTCGACGACATCACCAGCCTCGTGCTGCGCCACGCCTACGGCACCGTCGCGTCGGTGGCGACCGACAACAGCAGCATCACGATCTCCCGCGACGTGCCGGCCATTCCGATCCAGTCGCCCGAGACGGCGGTCGCGACGGGACAGTCGCTGACGGTCGAGGCGGATTCCGCCAACGGCACTCTGTTCTATGACGTTGACGCAAAGACCGTCGTCACCATCAAGGACTTCTCGGCCGAGGCCGCGAGCCTCGCCGGCAAGTACGTCCGGGTCGCGGCGCGCTACCAGCAGAACGGAACGCTGGTCGCGACCCGCATCTGGTCGAGCAGCAGTTTCAACAGCGTGTGGCTGAGCCCCGAAGGGCACGTGCTGCACGTCGATACGGCGAACGACGTCATCGTCGTCTGCAACGAGCAGGGCCGGCCGGTGCCGCTGAGCGTCGACAGCAATACGGAGTTCTTCTTCCGAACGCCGGCGTCGGCGCTGGCCGATGCGACGCCGATCGGCACCGGTCCGGGATTCCTCGCCGCGCAGAATCTCGTGCGCGGCTTCAAGGTGCACGTGTCGGTCGTCGACCCACTGGCGGCGAATCTCGTCGCACAGACGGTCGACATCGAAACGGCGGCTTTCGATGGCCGGATCTCCGGCACGAATACGACGGGGTTCCCGTACACGCGCAACTTTGCGACGGTGACCGACGACTACTCGGTCGCGCTGCCGTACATCTCGGGCTCGAGCCCGAATGGCAAAGATGCGAACGGCAATGCGATCACGGGCTTCAAGTACTGGGACTTCGCGTATCCGACGCTCGCGACGACCGGCACCGGCGCCGTCAGCGACTTCATCGCGGCGACCAACGGCGGCGTCAGCTTTGGTGGCACTTACGGCTCCGTTTCGGCCTGGGGCGCAAGCTTCGGTCGATGGGGCGATTCAGCGAATCCGACCGGCTGGTCGGTGCCATGGACGGTCCTTGCGCCGACGCCGCTGCCGCGCGGAACCGTCGCGACCGGCCTGGCGGGCAATGCGTTCACGATGAACGTGCCCGGAGGCGCAACGGCCGCGACGATCGACATCAGCACGACGCCTGGATCCGCCACGCTCGTGTACCAGGTTGATCGGTCCAACGGTGTGGTCACCATCAGCGCCGAGGACATCACGTCCAGCGCCGGACTTATGGCGCTAACCGACGGGCTGAGCGTCGGGGCCCCCGTAAAGGTGTACGGCGTGCCGCAGGCCGACGGTACGCTGAAGGCCTACGTGCTCACGTACTTCACCGGCACGATGCCAACCAACTGAGTTCGACTCGACCGGCGCGCGGTCGGGGAGCGCAGCCTCAGGGACGCGGAGCGACAGGCTTCGCGTCCTTTCCGATTAAGGCGCTGGCACGCGAGCACGCGTCGCGTGGCATGCCACAATCCGGACGCCAGTAATCGCGCGTGCGACCGCCCCACGCGCCACGATCGGAGCGTCCCATGCGCGTGTGCTACGTCCTGCTGCTGAGCGCGATTGCTGCACCAGGCTTCGCGATGGAGCCCCCCAGCCGTCCCGGCGTCGATGCGCCCGAGCTCGCTCGGCCCGGTCCGTTCGCCGTCGGCGTGCGCACCGTCGCGCTGGTGCAGACCGCTCAGGCGGATGTGCGCGCCTACGACCCCACCAGCGCCAGCGCGCCACCGCGCGATCGCAACCTCGTCGTCGACATCTGGTACCCGGCGCGGCGGTCACCGCACGGAGCGCCAGAGACCTATCGGGGGGCATTGCCGTCGGAACCTCCGGCGCCGCCCGCGGCGTTCACGATTCCAGGCATCGCCGTGCGCGGAGCCCCTCCGGCCCCCGGCCGCTTCCCGCTCGTCGTCGTGTCGCACGGCTACAGCAACGTCACGATCGCGCTCAGCTGGCTCACGGAGAATCTCGCATCCAAGGGATACGTCGTGGCGGCGATCCGCCACGAGGATCCGCCGATCACCGACACGAAGCTGTTTGCGGAGCCCTGGCTGCGCAGGCCGCTCGACATCGCTTACGTGAGCGCCTCGCTGCAGTCCTCGCTCGCGGCCGAGGGGCGCGTCGACGCGACCCGGACTGCGCTGATCGGCTACTCGATGGGCGGATATGGCGTGCTGACCAGCGCAGGAGCCACCCTCGATCCCGCCGGCGGCGTCGCGCAGCTGGTCCCTGGCGGCCTGCTGCTTCGGTACGCGCGAAACGGCGCCGATCGAGATGCCGTGCGCGTCCGGAATCTGAAGGCCGTCGTTGCGATTTCGCCGGCCGGAGGGGCGCTGGGCGCGTGGGGACGCGACGGCCTCAAGGACGTCAGCGTCCCGCTGATGCTGATCGCGGGCGACTGCGATCGAACGGTCGATTACGCAACCGGGGCCAGGGCGTTCTTTGATGCGGCGTCCGAAACCCGACGGTACCTTCTGACCTTCAAGGGCGCGGGTCACGCCCTCGGACTCGACCCGGTGCCCGACGCGATGCGCGAACGCTTGTGGAACCTCGACTGGTTCGAGGACCCCGTCTGGCGCAAGGACCGCATCATCGCCATCAACCTGCACATGATCACGGCGTTCCTGGATCGTTACGTCAAGGAGGACGCCGGGCGCGCCGCCTATCTCGACGGCCTCGTGCCGGAATCGGCCGCCGGACAGTGGGCGCCCGGTACCGGCGGTTCGTACGAGGCGTATAGCCCGGGCAGCGACAGCATCACGGTCTGGAAGGGTTTCCAGCGTCGGCACGCCGAGGGCCTCGAGTTGCGCAGCGCCGGGCCCTAGTGGCTGCGCCATCGTCT
>DASQHH010000769.1:0-7960 GCA_035632195.1 Vicinamibacterales bacterium | reverse complement strand
AGCCGGTGGCGCACGTCGATGCGCCGCTCGTCTTCGCAGGTTACGGGCTGCAGGTGCCCGAGGCGAACCACGACGACCTCGCCGGGCTCGACCTCAAGGGCAAGGCGGTCCTGCTCGTGACGGGCGGACCGTTGACCATTCCCGGCCCGCTCCTCGCGCACTACCAGAACACGCGCTGGTCGTATCTGAAAAAGGCCGGCGCGATTGGCGTCGTGTCCATTCAGAACCCGAAGGGCCAGGACATTCCGTGGGATCGATCCAAGCTCACGCGGTTCCTGCCGTCCATGGCGATTGCCGATCCGCCGCTCGACGAGACGGCCGGCGAACAGCTCGCGGTGACGCTGAACCCGGCGACGTGCGAGAAGTTCTTCGAAGGGACCGGACACACGCTCGAGGAGCTGCTCGAGCTCTCGAACGCCGGCAGGGTGCTGCCGCGGTTCGCGGTGCCGGCCTCGATTCGCGCCACCGTGACAATCGATTCCCATTCCGTCACCTCGGACAACGTTGCAGGCATTCTGCCCGGTACCGATGCGGCGCTGAAGAACGAATACGTGATCGTGTCCGCGCATCTCGACCACGTCGGAGTCGGAACCCAAACCGGCGACAACATCTACAACGGCGCGATGGACAACGCGACCGGCGTGGCAACGCTCATCGAAACAGCGAGAGCAGCGGCCGCTGCGAAGTCCAACAAGCGCTCGATTATCTTCCTCGCGGTCACGGCCGAGGAAAAGGGGCTGCTCGGCTCGCGCTACTTCGCGAGCAGACCGACCGTGCCGCAGACGCAGATCGTGGCCGACCTCAACACCGACATGTTCCTCCCGCTGTTCCCGCTGCACAGCCTGATCGTGCAGGGTCTCGAAGAGTCGGACCTCGCCGGCGACCTCCGCAAGACCGCGCGGCCGCTGGGCCTCGAGGTCTATTCGGATCCCGAGCCCGAGCGCAACTCCTTCGTGCGCAGCGATCAGTACAGTTTCATCCGCAACGGTGTGCCGTCGATTTCACTGAAGGTCGGATTCGTCAAGGACTCGCCGGAGCACGAGACGGTCAAGCGGTGGCGCACCGAGCGATACCACGCTCCGTCGGACGACGTGAATCAGCCGATCGACCGCCAGGCGGCCGAGGACTTCAACACGGTGTACGTGAAGCTCGTCGAAGCTGTCGCGAACCGGCCGACCCGTCCGGCCTGGAACAGCGACAGCTTCTTCAAGAGATTCGCCCGATAAATGTAGGGCGGGCCTTCAGGCCCGCCGTCCATCACCACGCGATGGCGTACGCGTCGACCCGTGGATCGGTGCCGGCGTTGAGCACGCCGGTCTTCGGATCGACGACGATCGCCGCAAGCGATCCCATCGTCCACGCCCCGCCGACGCGGAGCTTGTGGCCGCGCGCGACGAGCGCGGTCCGCACCGCTTCCGGCACCCGCGCTTCCACCGACATCTCGCCCGGATACATCGTGTGCGGGAACGGCGACGCCGGGAAGCTGCGCGTCGCCCAGCGCGGCGCTTCGATCGCCTCCTGCACGTTCATCCCGAAGTCGACGATGTTCAGCAGCGTCTGCATGGTGCGGAAGACCTGATCGTCGCCGCCGGGGCTGCCGACGACCATGAAGGGCTTGCCGTCCTTCATCACCAGCGTGCTCTGCAGCGTGCTGCGCGGCCGCTTGCCGGGCGCCAGCGCATTCGCTTCGCCCTCGACCAGCGAGTAGTAGTCGCCGCGGCAGTTGAAGATGAATCCGAGGTCGCCCATTACGACGCCCGTGCCGAAGCCGCTGTGCAGGCTCGGTTCGAAGCTGACCATGTTGCGATCTTTGTCCACGACGGCGAGGTAGCTCGTGTCGCCGGTGTGATCCGCCTCGCCGTCCAGGTTGATGTGGATGGGGCGATTCAGCGGCGCGGTGGACTTCGAGAACTTCTCCGCCGTCCCCGGACGCAGCTCGAGCGACGCGTGAGCCGGATCTACCAGCGCGCGCCGCTCGCGAGCGTAGTCCTTCGACAACAGACCCTCGTAGGGGATCGGCACGAAGTCCGCGTCGCCCAGGTACTTCTCGCGGTCGGCGAGCGCGAGCTTCACCGCTTCGATGCTGGTGTGAATGTAGTCCGCGCTGTTGTGCTTCATCGCCTTGAGGTCGTAGCCCTCGAGGATGTTCAGCGCGAAGAGCTCGGTCGGTCCCTGGTTCGCCGACGCGTTCTTGTAGACGCGATAGCCGCGATAGTCGATCGAGACCGGAGTCTCGATCTTTGCCGTGTACGACGCAAAGTCCTCGTACCGGAACAGGCCGCCCTGCTCCTCGGAGAACTTCGCCATGGCGCGGGCGATGTCGCCCTTGTAGAAGCGGTCGCGCGCGGCCTTCAGCGCCTCGTGACGACCCTTGCCGGCGTTGTCCTTCTCTGCTTCGACCAGCTTCCGCAGCGTCCGTCCGAGGTCGGGATTGCGGAAGATGTCGCCGGGCTTCGGCGCCTCGCCGCCAGGGAAATACACCTTTACGCTGCTCGGATACTTCTTCAGCTTCTTCGACGTCGCGATGGCTGTCGCCATCCGCTCACCGATCGGGAATCCGTTCTCCGCGACCTCGATCGCCGGCTGCAGCACCTGGGCGAACGTCATCGTGCCCCAGTGGTCGAGCAGCAGATACCACGCGTCGACCACGCCCGGCACGGTGCCCGAGAGCAGCGTGTCGCTTTGCGGCAGCGTGTTGTTCAGATTCTTCTTGTACCAGGCGATCGTCGCGAGCTTCGGCGCCGTGCCTTCCGCATTGATCGACACGACCTGCTTCGCCTTCGCGTCCCAGATCAGGATCACGGCATCGCTGCCGACGCCGTTGGACGCGGCGTCCACGAGTCCGAGCACCGCCTGGCTGGCGACCGCGGCGTCGTACGCGTTGCCGCCCGCCTGCAGAATCCGCTCGGCCGCCCGAGTCGCCTCGGGCTTCATCGCCGCCGCCGCCTGCGTGCGCCCGCGGATGACCGGACGCATCGTGTTGAGGTGGATCTCGTCCTGGGGATCTTGTGCGCGGGTTCCGGGAGCCGTGACGAGGCCGACGACGAGGACGCCGAAGAGAACGTGACGCATGAAGGCCTCCCTGCGGGGGAAACCTATCACGGCGGGGCCTAAAGGCGCCGGTTTACATGCGAAGACGCATTGAAAACTGAATACGGCGGGGAGCGCCGGCCGAGATGGCCTGGCCGAAGAACGGCGAGCTGAGATTGCCCACGAAATAGCTGTCGTTCACGTGATTGAGCACATTGAACGCGTCGATGCCGATCGTCGCGGACCGCTTCCGGTCTCCTGCAGCCGGAAAGTCAAATTCCCGCCACCACCGCAGGTCGACGTTCGCGAACCCGGGGCCGTCGAGGCTGTTGCGCGGGACGCCGGCCGGCCGCGCGTTCGCGGTGCCGGTGTTGAACGCGTCGAGGCCGGTCGTCAGCGAATACGGGCGGCCCGTCGCGAGCGTCGAGGAGATGCCGAAATTGAAGTACGGCCCGGCGTTCAGCGTCCCGAACATCTCGAGACGATGCCTCTGGTTGAAATCCGCGCGCGCGTACTCGAGCGACAGGTCGTAGCTGTTCGGCGGCATCCAGTTGATGCCGCTCGTATCGTTCCGAGCGAAGCCGTAGTAGTACTCGGCCGATCCGTTGAAGTACTTCGTCGCCTGCCCGCGGAACGTCAACTGCAGCGAGGCCGTCCGCTGAGTCCCCGCCGACTCGATTTCGCGGACGACAGAGTGCGTCGGGTCTGGCCGCGCGGCAAACAGCGGCGGCGCCGGAGCATTGATGTCGCGCGACCGGAACGTGCCGTACCCGCGTGATCCGATCACGTTGACCGCCAGCGTCGTCCTCGGTCGCAGCTGACGCTCGACGCCGGCGCTGTACTGCGCGGTGTACGGGATCGTCACGTCCGGCGCGAGCTGCACGATGCTCGCCGGCTCGGCGCCAAGGCTCTGTCCCGGCTGGAGCGGGTTTGGATAGCCCGGATCCGTGAGCACGTACCGCTGCAGATGAAAGCCGTCGTACCGCAGCAGATCCTGAATCGGTCCCGGGCCGGTGCGGTCGTAGAACACGCCCGCGCCGCCGCGCAGCACCGTCCGGCCCGATTCGCCCGGCGCGAACGCGAACGACATCCGCGGCGCCAGGTTGTTGTCGTCGTGGAAATAGTTCTGCCAGTCGTACCGCAGGCCGATGTCGAACGACAGGTTGTGCCGCGGCCGGATTTCGTCCTGGATGAACAGGCCGATCACTTTCTCCAGGAAGTGCGTCTCGCCGTCGCCGGCCTGTTCGATGAACGAGTACGGCCGCCGGGCCGCGTAGTCGGCGAGGCTCGAGAAGTAGAAGGTCCCGCCGGTGTTCGTCCGATCGATGTTGCCGCGCCAGCTCCAGTCGGGAATGTTGATGCCCGCCTTGATCGTGTGATGCTCCGGCGACCAGGTCAGCGCGTCGACCAGCGTGAAATGGTGTTCGGTCCGGAGTGAATCGTTCTGCGCGCCGCCGCCCGTGAACGCGTCGAGCACGACGATGCGCGGCGCGGTGTTGATGCTCGTGCGAGGCTCGTACTCCACGCCGAAGAGAAACTTGACGTCGTGGACGAGCCGCGGCGTCAGGATGCTCTGCTGGGTGAACGTCGCCTCGTCTTCCCGGTCCGTGTGATTGAAACCCGCTTCGGGCAGGTTGACGCCGCCGACTCCCTGATTCGTGTTCTTTTGATAGAGATGCGAGAAGCGAATCGACTGCGTGTTGTTGTCGCCCTGCTGATGGTTCAGCGTGCCCGCCAGCAGCATGTTCCGGTTCGGATTCGGCGCATTGACCTCGACGATGCCGGCGGGCGTGTCTGCGTAGACATTCGCCTGGTTGTCCTCGGCGTCGTAGGAGCCGGAGAGCAGAAAGTTCGTCTTCTCCGTCCCCGGCACAGGCCCGCCCAGCGTTCCCTCGAAGATCCGCCGCTGCTGCGGCGGAACCGTCGTCGCGAACGCATTGCGGGCGTAAAGCGCCGAATCGCGGAAGCGCACGTTGAACGTGCCGCTGTAGTTCTTGCCGCCCGGCTTGGTCACGATCTCAATGCGGCCCCGGCCCGGCCGCATGAACTCGGCGGAGTACGGGTCCTGGTTGATCTTGATTTGCTGCACGGCCGAGGCGGACAGCGCCAGCGCGTTCACCTCGACGCCGTCGACGAGGATCGTCGTACCACCTGTGCCGATGGCGCTCGAATCCAGGAACCGCGACATGGCGCCGACGATGTCCTGGTCGAGCACCGGCAGGTCGTCGAGGGTGTCCTGATCGACCGTAATGGCGTTGAGGTTGGAGGCCGCGTCCGCGCTCGCCTGCGCGCCGCCGCCGCTGACCGACACTTCCTGCGTCAATCCCTCGATCTGCATGACGACGGTGACAGTGCCCGGCGCCCGATTGGCGACCCTCACGTGCGTGAGATTCGGCGTGAAGCCGGGAAACTCGGTCCGGATGTCGTAGGTGCCCGGGACGACCGCGTCGAACCTGAACTTTCCCGTGGCGTCGGTGACGACCGACTGCAGCGGCCTCACGGCTTCGTCCCGTCCGGCCGAGATCGAGAGTACGACCTGGGCGCCGGGAATCACCGCGCCCGTCTGATCCTGCACGACGCCGCTGACGGCGACGCCTCGCGCCGGCGCCTGGAGCAGGGCGAGCGCGAAGACGAACTGTACGAACATGAGCCGCATATGGTACCCTACCGGCGCTGTTCATGCGATCGAGAACGGCTCGTCTGTTGGTCGCCGCGTTGATCGTGGCTGCGTTCGGTGCAGTCGCCGCCTTCCTCGTCTCCGCCGAAAAACAGATTCGCGCAAAGACCCTCGCGACCGCAGCGTTCGACGTGCGCGCGCGACAGGCGTCTGACTCGCTCGCGGACATCCGAGCGGCCGAGCAGGCGTACGTCGTCCCCGGCCAGGGCCTGCCGCTCTGGATGCACAAGGTCGCGACGAGCCTGGAATCGACGCACGACGCCATCGCCGCGCTGCGGCAGTCGTCCGGCAGCGCGGACGCGCTGGCGGCGCTCGTGGATGCCGACGCGACGCTGACCGAGTTCGAAACGATCGATCGCCGCGCGCGCGATTACATGAACGGCAACCAGCAGCTCATGGCGAGCGATGTCATCTTCACCGAAGGTGCACAGTCGGCGTCGAATGCGGCCCGCCAGGTCGAGACCGCTCGCACGGCCGAGCGCCAGGCCGCTGATGCCGCGATCACGGACGTCCGCCGGCGAGAAGCGATCGTGGTCGGCGCGGCTGCCGCGTTCGGTCTGTTCATGTCATTCGTGCTGGTCCCCGTTCCGCGACAGGAGCTGGCCATCGGTCCGAGCGCCTCCGTCGAAGTTGAGGAATTTGCGAGGCTCGTGCCGCCTCCGCAGAAGCCGGCCGCGCCTGCTCCCGCGCCTGCTCGCCAGCCGATTCGGACGACGACGCCCGTGCTGAGAGCCGCGGCGGACCTCGCTGTCGCGCTCGGCAGGGTCAACGAGGCCGCCGAGCTCGAGCGGTTGATGCAGCGCACCGCCGACGTCCTCGACGCCAGCGGCGTCATCGTCTGGATGGGAAACTCGGTCGGCGGCGACCTGCGGCCGGTGCTGGTACACGGATATTCGCCGCAGGCGATTTCGCGGATGGCAAAGGTGCCGCGGACGGCGGACAACGCAGCGGCGGCCGCCTATCGCACCGGAGAGATGCAGGTGGTGCCGTCGCGGCCCGGATTCCGCGGGGCTGTCGTCGCACCGATCCTGCGCGCCGACGGCTGCGTGGGCGCCCTCTCGGCTGAAATCGAAGCCGGCGGCGAGAACTCGGAAGGCGTCCAGGCGGTTGCGAGCATCGTCGCCGCGCAGCTCGGATGCGTCCTGCCCGAAGCTCCTGTCGAATCGCTGAACGAGGTCAAGACAGCGACGGCGTAGTCGGGAGTCAGGAGTCGGTAGTCCGGAGTCAGTCTGGAGTCAGTAGTCGCGAGTGAGTCAGGAGTCAGTAGTCAGCACCGGTAATCATTGGCCGTGTAGGCACTACCCATCGAGAACGTTCTACCCACGATCGTTCCAATTCGATCGCCTCAGATAACGAATCAAGCTCGTTAACATCCTCTCCACCTCGTCGTAGCGTTCGCAGAGCGTCTGGAGTTCCTCCTCAGTGATGTAGTCTCTACCCCGCGCGATGATCAAATGTGTTCGTGTTTCTTTTGATTCACCCTTCGAACGACTGCAAAGCTGAGCGAAGTACTTGTCGGTGCTCTGCGCGTAGCCGTCGGCGATCAGGGACGGACAGGCATCGGACGAATCCGCCAACTGATCGAACAGGCGCCTATCGCGTTGAAAACACGGTCGCTTGAGGATGGCCGACACTTCATGGCCGGCGGCGAGCGCCTTTTGATAACCGCTCAGGTCCTCGAGCGTTCCAGCACGCATGGCCGCCCGATTCGCACGAACCGTACCGCCCTCCCGACTCCCGACTGAAGGGACAGCCGCCCTCGGCTTGTATCCGGTAAAATCCCGTCGGCTATGGCCAAGACGACGAAAGAGAGCAAGGCGCAGATTCTCGAGCGGGCCGAGCGCGAGAAGGTCAAGTTCATGCGCCTCCAGTTCACCGACATCCTCGGAACCATCAAGAACGTCGAGATCCCCGACAAGCAGTTCGAGGAAGCGCTCGACGGCAAGATCATGTTCGACGGCTCGTCCATCGAGGGCTTCGTCCGCATCGAGGAATCGGACATGTACCTGCGTCCGGACTACTCGACGTTCCGGATTTTTCCCTGGGCGGGAACGACCGGCGAGCGCGTCGCGCGGATGATCTGCGACATCTACACGCCCGACGGCCAGCCGTTCGCGGGCGACCCGCGCGGCTGCCTGAAGAAGGTGATCGCGATGGCCGCGGCGAAGGGCTTCCAGATGAAGGCAGGCCCGGAGGCCGAGTTCTTCCTGTTCCAGACGAAGAACGGCACGGCGACGACCGAAACGCACGACT
>DASQHH010000768.1:0-1550 GCA_035632195.1 Vicinamibacterales bacterium | reverse complement strand
CAAGCGGGCGATCCTCGAGGAAGTGAAGGAAGCGTTTCGCGACGGATTCTGGGAACCTGTCGTGCATCGTCCGCTGATGCAGCGGGGGGTCGTGCTCTGGCTCACGCCGGAGATGCTCGTGCAGCAGGGGCGCTCGGCAGGCTTTGGCGCGTTCGCCCGTCAACGACTGGCGCACGGGCGCCATTACGGACACGAGCGGGGCGTGCATTTCAGCTGGAGCAGGAACCTGCTGGGCGTCCTCGGCGCGCCTGCCGTTCCGCTGGTGATGGCCGGCCGGATTCTCCGACACGTCCAGCGGACGGGGCGCTTCCGCCTCCGCGTGCTCGCGGCTCTTCCCCTGATTCTCGCGCTGGACGGCGTGTGGGCGTACGCGGAGGCGCGCGGCCATCTCGACATGCTGCTGAAACGCCGATGAGCACGCCATCCTTGTCAGTCGTGATCGCTTCGGTCAACGGCTTCCCCTATCTCGGCGCCTGCCTCGACGCGCTGACCGGGCGATGCCCCGACGCTGAAGTGGTCGTCGCCGATTGCACGGACCCGCAGACCCGCGCCCGGATTCGCGAGGGATGGCCTCATGTCCGCGTCATGTCGTTCGACGAACCGACGAGCATTCCGGTCCTGCGGGCGGCTGGTATCAGACTGGCGAGCGCTCCGTACATCGCGGTGATCGAGGATCACTGTGTGGTGATCCCCGGCTGGTCCGACGCGCTGCTCGCGGCTCATCGATCCGGGCGTTCCGTCGTCGGCGGGCCCATTCGCAATACGGCGACGAGGCTCCGCGACTGGGCAGCGTTCCTGTTCGAGTACAGCGGCGTCGAGGAGCCGATGCCCGCCGGCGTCGTCACTCACCTGCCTGGCATGAACATCTCGTACGACCGACGGGCGATCGCCGCCATGCAGGATCTGCTGGACGCCGGAAAGTGGGAGGGATGGCTCCACGACAGACTGCACGCGAAGGGATTCGAACTCTATCTGGAGCCACGCGCGACGATCGAGCACATCAAGGACTTTGGCGTCATGGAATTCGTTGGCCAGCGGTTCCATTACGCTCGTGCCCACGCCGACATGTGCAATCCGGAGCTGGGCTGGAAGCGGATCGTCTATGCGGGGGGTTCGCCACTGCTCGTCCCACTGCTCTACTGGCGGATCGCGCGCAGCATCCTTCACCGGCGTCATCACGTCCGTGAGCTGGTGCTCTCGACGCCGCTCCTGGTGCTCTATCTCATCGCCACGGCCGTCGGAGAAGGCTGCGGATACATCTTCGGCGGCGGGCGAAGTCTCCTGCGGATCCGGTGAGCTGCCGGCGACGCTATGCCGGCTCCGGCGTCTGTTGGATGCTCCGGATTCCGACGACAGCCGGCTCATCGTTCGGGACACGCGGTTCGAAAAGCCTGCGCAGCCTCAGCGCCGGCCGCTCGAGATATCGTCGCGAGACGGCCGCGATGAGGAAGCTCACCGACAACACGGCAGCGGCCCGGAGGGCGACACCTTGAAAGCTCGTCAACGCGGACGGTAGTCCAAGTGCTTCCAGCGAGCCGTCGTAGGCGTTC
>DASQHH010000767.1:0-8712 GCA_035632195.1 Vicinamibacterales bacterium | reverse complement strand
CATGCGATTCGGAAATCAGGTGCCGGCCGGCGAACTGCTTGCGCTCCTCGAGAGCCTTGAGGATCAGCGCCTCCTTCTTCGCGCCCATGCCGCGGAGGGCGCGGACGCGTCCGTCCTTCGCCGCGGCTTCGAGCTCGTCGACGGTGCGTACTCCGAGCTCGCGATAGAGCACCGCAACGGTTTTCGGACCGACGCCCTGCAGCCGCAGCAGGTCGAGGATCGACGGCGGGAATTCGGCGATCAGCTCCCGGTGGAACGCGGCGTCTCCGGTCGCCGCGATCTCGCGAATCCTGGCGGCGAGGTCTTTGCCGATGCCCGGAATCCCGCGCAAGCCGGCTTCGTCGAGCGACGCGAGGTCGTGCGGATGGTTCGAGGCGATGTCCGCGCCGTTGCGGTACGCGCGTATCTTGAATGGATTGTCGTCCTTGATCTCGAGGAGGTCCGCGATCTCGCGGAGGACACGGGCGATTCCCCCGTTATCCACGCTGCACCCGCAGTCCTTCGCGTTCGATGGTGTAGTCGAGGATCCGCGCGCCGCCCTCGGAAAGCGCCCGGGCGATCGCCGAGCGCGCGTCGGGCGGACCGTAGCAGAACAGACAGCCGCCGCCGCCCGCGCCGCAGACTTTTGCGCTCGTCGCGCCCGCCGCCTGCGCCCGCCGGATCAAGTCGTCGATCGTCGGCGTCGTCACGCCGGGTGAGAGCCGCTTGCGGTTCTCCCACTCGTTCGCAATCTGCCGGCCGACTTCGTCCCAGTTGCCGCTCTCGAGGGCGCGCCGCATGGCGACTGCCGTGTCGCGGATGCGCTCGAAGGATTCGAACACCTGACGGTCGCCGTCGATGTGTTTCTTGGTGATGTCCCAGTTGTTGGTCCCGGAATTCCGGGGCGCGCCGGTGTAACAAAGGACGATGCGGCGTTCGAGCTCGCGCGCGTCGGCGGAGAGCGCCGTGCGCCGGACGCCGTCGACGCCGAGCTCGACGGCGGCGACGCCGCCGTACAGCGCCGGACGGTAGTCCTGGACACCGGTCGGCACACGAATCGTCTGGCATTCGACGTTCATGGCGACCTGAAGAAGATCCCCGGGCGCCGTGGAGGCTCCGGTCCACTCCCCCAATGCGCTGCAGATGGCGATGGTCAGCGCGGATGACCCCGCGATTCCCGCCCCCGCAGGCGACTCTCCACGCGTCGTCAGCGTCGCGTTCTCGAGACGGTAGTGGCGGGCGAGCAGTGCGAGGAGCGAGAGGTCGCTGCGGCCGTCGAGGTCGGACGAGCGTTCCGCGCACACGGAGCGATTCGCGTCGATCGAGCGAAGCTCGATGCGGCCGTCCGTGCGCGAGGCAATCTCGACGTGCGCGCGCAGGCTGATGGCCGCGTTCAGCGTCGCCGCGCCGTCATGGAAGAGATACAGCGGCCAGATGTCGATGGTGCCGCCGGCCAGATCGATCCGGGTCGGCGCCGACGCCGAGAGACGCACGGGCGAATTGTAGCGCAGGCTCTCAGGCCCGGCCGCCGCGTGGATCGGTCAGTCGTCGCGCAGCGCCTTCATCGGATCGATCGTCGCGGCGCGCCGCGCCGGCACAAGGGCAGCAGCCATCGCGACGGCGGCGAGCAGCACCGGCGCCGCCGCGAACGTCAGCGGGTCGCGCGGGGTCACGCCAAAAACCAGCGTGGCCATCACACGCGCGAGGACCAGCGAGCCGGCGAGACCCGCGGCGATGCCTGCGCCAGTGACCACGGCTGCCTGGCCGACGACGCCGCCGAGGACCTGGGCGGCGCTCGCGCCAAGCGCCATCCGTACGCCGATTTCGCGCCTGCGCGACGCGACGAGCTGTGACAGCACGCCGTACAGGCCCATCGACGCCAGCAGCAGCGCCGTCGCCGCGAACACCGCGAGCAACGTCGTCGTCAGCCGCTCCTCGCTGATGGACTCGGCTAGAAAGTCCGTCAGTGGCCTGACCGCGTAGACGGCGCGCTGCGGCTCGATCTCGCGCATCGCCGCGCGGACGGCGGACATCGACGCCGGACGCGCTTCGTCGAACCGCACGAAGAAGAAAGGGTCCGGCCAGTAGCCGTTGTACGTGCACCAGTAGATCAGCGGATCGGCCGGCTTCAACAGTCCGTTCTCGTGCACGTCGCCGACGACGCCGACGATCTCGGCTGTGATCTGCGGACTGGGCGAGACGAACCGGTGGCCGATGGCGTCGCCGTCCGGGAAGAACTGATCCGCGAACGCGCGCGTCACCAGCGCCCGCGAGTACGGCGCAATCGTCGGATCGTCGACGCAGTTCGCCCCCTGAAGCACGGGAATGTGCAGCGTCCGGAAGTAGCCTGGACCGACCGAGCGCGAGAGAGAAAAGGTCTTCTCCGCGGGATCGCGGCCGACGATGTGGAACTCGTTCGGTGGAATCGAGAATCCCGCCGGCAGGAACTGACTGAACGACGCATCGGCGACGCCCGGGATCGAGCGCAGCCGCGCGATCGTCCGCGCCTGGCGCTGGACGACGGTGTCGGTGCGCTCGCTCCACTGCGCGCTCATTCGGAACGTCGCGACGTTCGACGCGTCGAAGCCGGGCGACTGCTGACGGATGTTGACGAACGATCGGATCAGCAGCCCCGCGCCGACGAGCAGCATCGACGCCAGCGCGATCTGCGCCGCGACGAGCCAGCGCTGCAGCAGCAGACGTCCGCCAGACTGGGAGCGGCCGCCGCGTGAGAGCGCGTCGGCCGGGTCGCTCCGGGACGCATGCAGCGCCGGCACGAGCGCGAACAGCATCGTCGTTGCGGCGCTGAGCGCGAGAGTGAACGCGACGAGCCGCAGATCAAGGCGGACTTCGCCGGCGCGCGGCAACTGCGACGCCATCGTTCGGAGCGCATCGATGCCCCAGCGCGCGATGACGATCGCGATGGCCGCGCCGCAGGCGGCGAGGATCGCGCCCTCCGTCATCAGCTGTCCGACGACGCGGCGCCGATCGGCGCCGAGCGCGAACCGGACGGCGAATTCGTGCTCACGGCGAGCGGCGTCGGCAAGGAGAAGGCAGGCCACATTGCCGCAGGCGGCGAGCAGGACGAGCGTGACCGCGCCGAGGAGGAACCAGAGGGACCGGCGCACGCCGCCGACCTGTTCCTCCTTCACCGGAACGATTGACGCACCCCAGCCGCGGTCCGTCCTGGGAAACTGTTCGCCGAGGTGCGCCTGCACCGCGTCCAGGTCTGCCGTCGCCTGCTGGATCGTCACGCCGCGCTTCAAGCGTCCGACTGCCGTCGTGAAACGCGCCTCCCGTGCGGCGAGCAGGCCGGGCGGCGTCTGCGCCGGCCGCCACGCTTCCGTGGTCGCCCAGGGAAAGTGAAACGACGGCGGCATGACGCCGATGATGGTCGTCGACGCGCCGCCGAGGACGAGCGCGCGTCCGATGACGCCCGGGTCGCGGTTGAACCGGCGGCTCCACAGGTCGTCGCCGAGAACGATGACGCGCCGTCCGCCGAACCGCTCTTCGTCGGGCGTCGGCACGCGTCCGAGCGCCGGGGCGACGCCAAGGACCGTAAAGAATCGCGGCATCGTGTTCATGGCCGCCACGCGGTCGGGCAGTTCGCCCGTCGTGTCCGGCAGATTCTCAAAATAGCTCCCGCTCAGCCCGTCGAAGCTCTGGCTCTGGGCGTTCCACTCCTCGAGTCGGCCCGGGGCCACGAGCTGCGTCGCGTTGCGCTGCCCGAGATTCAGTTCGTACACCGAAACAAGGCGATCGGAGTCGGGATAGGGCAGCGGCTTCAACAGCACCGCGTCGACCGCGGAAAAGATGGCGCTGTTGGCGCCGATGCCGAGCGCGAGGGTGACGAGGATCGTGGCGGCGAGGCCGGGCCGGCGGGCCAGCGATCGGATCGCCGCAGTGAGGTTCATGCGCTCTCGCTTAGACGGAGGAGAGCAGCAGCGGGTTGGCAAACGCAGACCGCCGAGCCGCTACCGGTTACAATCGTCCGCGTGTCGCCGTCCGCGCTGCGCCGGCAGGTCGGTCAGCTCCTGATCGCCGGCTTCGATGGCCAGCAGATACCCGCCGAGCTGCGATCGCTCGCACGGGAGTTCAGTCTCGGCGGCGTGATTCTCTTCGCCCGCAACGTCGCGGACCCCGAGCAGGTCGCGGAGCTGGCGTTCGAGTCGTCCCGTCTGACGCCGGAGGCGCCTGCCTGGGTCTCGGTCGACCAGGAGGGCGGACGCGTCGCACGCCTGAAGGCGCCCTTCACCGAGTGGCCGCCGATGGCGACGCTCGGCCGCAGCGGCGACGTCGCGCTCGCCGAGCGCTTCGCGAAGGCGCTCGCCGCGGAGCTCAAGGCCGTGGGCGTCACGCTCGACTACGCTCCGGTCCTGGACGTCTTCACCAACCCGAAGAACACGGTCATCGGGGATCGCGCGTTCGGGACGACCGCGGCCGATGTGGCGAAGCTCGGCGCGGCGGTCGTCCGCACCCTGCAGCGCGAGGGGATCGCGGCATGCGGCAAACATTTCCCCGGCCACGGCGACACCGTCGCCGACTCGCATCACGAGCTGCCGCTCGTCGAGCATCCGCCCGAGCGGCTGCGCGAGACCGAGTTCGCGCCGTTCCAGGCGGCGATCGACGCCGGCGTCGCAACGATCATGACGGCGCACGTCTTCGTGCCGGCGCTCGACGACAAGCGGCCGGCGACCCTGTCGCGCCGCGTCGTCACCGACATCCTGAGGAAGGAACTGGCATTCGAGGGCGTCATTCTGAGCGACGACCTCGAGATGAAGTCAATCGCGAACGAGTACGCCGTCCCGCGCGCGGCCGTCCTCGCGCTCGACGCAGGCTGCGACGGCGTGCTGATCTGCAGCGCAAACTACGACGTCCAGGCATCGGCGCTCGAAGCCATCGTCCACGCCGTCGAGGACGGGACGGTCCCGCGGTCCCGCGTCGACGATGCGCTCGTGCGGCAGCAGCGAACAAAGGAGAGGTTTCTGGCGACCGGAGTCGCGCCGCGGCCGATCCGCGGCCAGACGCTGCGCGCCGCCGTCGGCCGGGACGAGCATCGCGCGATCGCCGACGAGATGGCGCGGTTTCTCTGATGGCAGCGTCGACCTCGGCGACGACGTCGCGGAAGCCGCGCGCCCTCGCACGCGGCGATCGCATCGCGGTCGTCGCTCCCGCCAGCCCGTTCAACAGGGACGAATTCGAGGCCGGCATCGCCGAGCTGCGCCGGCTCGGCTTCGAGCCCGTCTACGACGACTCGGTGTTCGCCCGCAAGCGGTACGTCGCGGGCGAGGCGGCGGTGCGTGCGGCCGCGCTCCGCGCCGCCTGGCTTGATCCGTCGATTGCCGCAGTCATCGGCGTGCGCGGCGGATACGGCAGCGCGCAGCTCCTGCCGCTGCTCGACAGCGACGAGATGCGCGAATGTTGCAAGGCGTTCGTGGGCTACAGCGATCTGACGGCACTGCTGACTTTCTTCACGACGACGATCGGTATGGTCGCGTTTCATGGACCAATGCTCGCCGGCCGTCTGGGCGCCGGCGCAGCGCGCTACGACGAGCAATCGTTTATCAGGGCGCTCTGCCGTCGTCAGCCGATGGGGGAACTCAGCGCGCCGGGTCTGGAAGCCGTTCGCGCCGGCGAGGCGGCCGGCGTTCTGCTCGGCGGTACGATGACGCAGCTCCTGGCATCCCTCGGCACGCCGCGCGCGTTCGATCCGCCGCAGGGATATGTGCTCTTTCTCGAGGAAGTCGGCGAGCGTCCGTACCGGCTCGATCGCATGGTCACGCAGCTGGCGCAAGCCGGTCTCCTCGCGCAGGCCTCGGCGGTAGTCGTCGGCGAGCTGCCGCGGTGCGACGAGCCATCAGGCGATCCGACAGCGCGCGACGTCATCCGCGATCTCTTTGCCGACTTTCCCGGGCCGGTCCTCTTCGGATTTCCCTCCGGACACACAGCCGGTGCGGCGGTGACGCTGCCGCTGGGCGTCCGGGCGCGCGTGGTCGCGCCTTCAAGGGGCGAGCCGAAACTGGTGATTGAGGAGAGCGCCGTCGAATGAGCGGAAAGGTCTACCTCATCGGCGTCTGCGGCACGGCAATGGCGACGCTCGCCGCGATGCTCAAACGCCGCGGCCTCGACGTCTCGGGATCGGACCAGGACGTCTATCCGCCAATGAGCGACTTCCTTGCGGCCGAAGGCATCACGGCCCACAGCGGGTACCGCGCCGAGCACATCACTGGGGATCTGGCGCTCGTCGTCGTCGGCAACGCGGTCTCACGCGGCAACGTCGAGCTCGAGGAAGTCCTGAGCCGGAAAATCCGATACTGTTCGCTGCCCGAAGCCGTCCGCGAACACTTTCTGTGGGGATCGCGATCGATCGTCGTCGCCGGCACCCACGGCAAGACGACGACAACGAGCCTGACCGGCTGGATCCTGGCCGATGCCGGACTCGACCCGAGCGTCTTCGTCGGGGGCATCGCGCTCAACTTCGGGGACCACGGTTCGAGCTACCGTCTCGGCCGCGGCCGCGATTTCGTCATCGAGGGCGACGAGTACGACAGCGCGTTCTTCGACAAGACGGCGAAGTTCCTGAAGTATCTTCCCGACATCGCTGTCGTGAACAACGTCGAGTTCGACCACGCGGACATCTACGCGGACTTCGAAGCGGTGAGGCTCGCGTTCCGCCGACTGGCGAATCTGATCCCCAAGAATGGCCTGCTGCTGGTCGGCGCGGATAGCGACGGCGCCCGGTCGCTGGTCGGGTCGGCCGTCTCGCGCGTCGAGACGTTCGGCATCGGCGACGACCTCCGCGGCTCATGGGCACCTGGATTGACACTCGATTGGCAGGCGCACGACATCGAAGCCGCGGCGGCGGCGACACGGTTCCGCGTCCGGCGCCGAGGGTCGCCGTTCGGGACGTTCGAACTGCCGCTCGTCGGCGCGCACAACGTGCGCAACGCGACGGCGGCCATCGCCGTGGCGACCGAGGTCGGCATCACCGGCGACCGCATCGGCCACGCGCTGGCGAGCTTCGCCGGCGTGAAGCGCCGGCTCGAAGTGGTTGGCACCGCCGACGGCGTCACCGTCTACGACGACTTCGCGCATCATCCGACCGCGGTCGCCGAAACGCTCACCGGCGTCCGCGCGTCGAATCCGGGCGCGCGCATGTGGGCCGTCTTCGAGCCGCGGTCCGCCTCGTCGTGCCGGCGCGTGTTCCAGGATGACTTCGCGAGGGCGTTCACGGCCGCCGACGAGGTTATCCTTGCGCCCGTGTTCCGATCGACGCTGCCGGAATCCGAGCGGCTGTCGCTGCCCGACCTGGTGCGGTCGCTGCGCGGGTGCGGCACGTCCGCGCGCGCGACGGCATCGCTCGACGAGATTGTGTCCATCATCGTCGACGAGCATCGGCCCGGCGATTTGGTCGTGATGATGTCGAACGGCGGCTTCGGCGGCATCCACCGGAAGCTGCTCGACGCGCTCAACCGCCATGCGAATCGTCACGGCGGGTGATTCCGCGGTCGTCGTCGAGCTCGAGGAGCGGATCGACCCGGCCGTCAATGCCCGGGCCATCACGCTGGCGGAGTCAGTGCAGTCCGCCGCCCTCGGGGGCGTGCGCGACGTCGTCCCGACGTTTCGATCGGTCACCGTCCAGTTCGATCCGCTGCGGACCGACTACGACGCGCTTCTGGCGCTGATCGAAACCGCGGCAGCACGGCCCCCGGCGCCGGCGATCGCCGGCAGGACGCCGATCCGGATCCCCGTCTGTTACGGCGGCGAGCTGGGTCCCGACCTCAGCGAGGTCGCGGCGTTCGCGGGGAGCACCGAGCGCGAGGTAATCGACCGCCACGCATCGCGCACCTATCGCGTCTTCGCGCTCGGCTTCGTCGCGGGATTCGCGTATCTAGGTACCGTCGACGAGTCGATCGCCATGCCGCGCCACGCGACGCCGCGGCTGCGTGTGCCGGCAGGGTCGGTCGGTATCGCCGGCGTCCAGACCGGGGTGTATCCCGCCGAAACGCCCGGCGGATGGCGCCTCATTGGCCGGACGCCGATCAAGCCGTTCGATCTCTCGCGTCCCGACCCGTTCCTGCTGAAGGCCGGCGACTCGGTCCAGTTCTTCGCAATCGATCGCGACGCGTTCGACACATGGAGCGCGAGGCGCCAAGCCTGATGGAGCGCGAGGCTTCAGCCGAGCGAGCCAGATGAACGCGATCTACGTGTTGAAGCCCGGCATGTTGACGACGATTCAGGACCTCGGACGCTGGGGCTACCAGTCGCGCGGCGTTCCGGTCGCCGGCCCGATGGATGCGTGCTCGCATCGCCTTGCGAACGCGCTGGTCGGCAACGACGCGGCGGCTGCAGCGCTGGAGATCACGCTCGTCGGCCCGGAGCTCGAGTTCGGCGACGAACGGCTCGTTGCGACCGCCGGCGCGGTGTTCGATCTGACCCTGGACGGCAAGCCGGTGCCGCATCTGTCGCCGTTCCTCGCCTCGTCCGGGTCGCACCTGCGCTTCGGGGAACGCCGGAAGGGCGCGCGTGCCTATCTCGCCGTGGCCGGCGGCATCGCCGCGCCGCCGATTCTCGGCAGCCGATCGACGCACGTGCTGAGCGGCATGGGCGGCACGAACGGCCGCGCGCTCCGGGCGGGGGATCTGGTGCCGCTCGGCGATGCATCGAACGCGGCCGCGCCGCTCCCGGGCGCCGATCCGATCGCCGAGCTTCCCAACGGCTTGGCGACCATCC
>DASQHH010000766.1:0-1928 GCA_035632195.1 Vicinamibacterales bacterium | reverse complement strand
CTGAAATCAGGATCGCCGCGGTGATCGTGATCGCGAACTCGCGGAACAGGCGGCCGAGGATGCCGCTCATGAACAGAATCGGGATGAAGACCGCCGCCAGCGAGACAGTCATCGACACAATCGTGAAGCCGATTTCACTCGACCCTTTCAGCGCCGCCTCGAACGGCTGCTCGCCCTTCTCGACGTGCCGCACGATGTTCTCCAGCATCACGATCGCGTCGTCGACGACGAACCCGATCGAGAGGATGAGCGCCATCATCGACATGTTGTCCACCGGGAAGCCGAGCAGCGCCATGACGCCGAAGGTGCCGAGAATCGAGAACGGCAGCGCCAGCGCCGGAATCAGCGTCGCCGATCCGCTGTGGAGGAAGGCGAAGATCACGGCGACGACCAGCCCCAGCGTGATGACCATCGTCCACTGGATGTCGGAGAACGCCTCCCGGATGTTCCGCGATCGGTCGCCGCGGATGATCAGATGCACCGACGGCGGCAGCTGCGCCTGGAACGACGGCAGCAGCGCGCGAATCGCGTTCGTCACCTCGATCGTGTTGGCGCCGGGCTGCTTCATGACCTGCAGGTTGATTGCCCGCCGCGAGCCGGTTTTCGTGTACAGCCACGAGGCGTTCTTGTTGTCCTCGACGTTGTCGAGGATGTTCGCCACCTGGTCGAGCCGCACCGGCGCGCCGTTGCGGTACGCGCCGCCGCCCGGCCTGAAGGCGTCGGCGTCGGTCAGCTGTCCTCGGGCCGAGATGTTGAACGTGGCGCCGGTGCCGAACAGCTGCCCGGTCGGCAGGTTGACGTTCCAGTTCTGCAGCGCGGCGTTGACCTCATTGATGCCGATGGCCTGCGCGTGCAGTTTGTTCGGATCCACCTGCACGCGGACGGCGTACTTCTGCGCCCCCTGCACCTGCACCTGCGACACGCCGCTCACCATCGAGATCCGCGGCGCGATCATCGTCTCGGCGTAGTCGTCGACGGTGTACATCGGGACGATGTCGGAGGTCAGACCGAGAAACATGATCGGCTGATCGGCCGGATTGAACTTGCGGAACGACGGCGGCGCCGGCATGCCCGCCGGTAGCAGCGGCATCACCGCGGCGATCGCCGTCTGCACGTCGACCGCGGCGCTGTCGATGCTGCGATCGAGATCGAACTGGAGCGTGACGTTGCTGCTGCCCGTGGAGCTCGACGATGTCATCTCGTCGATGCCCGCGATCGTCGTGAACTGCCGCTCGAGCGGACTCGCGACCGCCGACGCCATCGTCCCCGGGTCGCCGCCCGGCAGCCCCGCGCCGACGTTCAGCGTCGGGAAGTCGACGTTGGGCAGGTCGCTGACCGCCAGGGCGCGATAGGCGATGACGCCGAGGCCGGCAATGCCCAGCATGCAGAGACTCGTCGCGATCGGCCGACGGATGAAGACCTCGGACACGTTCATATAGACCCATCGGTACATCCGTCTGCGGCGGGGTCGAGTTGTCTTTGCGTAGTCTTTCGATGAGGGCTCGCTTATGGACGATTGTCAGGCGCGCGGAGACACCCGCAGCGATTCGGCGACGATCGGGGACGTAATCGGCCGCGTCCGTACGAGCTGCGCCATGTAGCTGTAAACCACCGGCGTCAAGTAGAGCGTGATGAACTGCGACACCATCAGGCCGCCGACGACCGCGAGACCGAGCGGGCGCCGTGCTTCGCCGCCCGCGCCGAAGCCCAGCGCAATCGGCACCGCCCCCAACAGCGCCGCCATCGTCGTCATCATGATCGGCCGGAAGCGAATCAGACAGCCCTCGTAGATCGCGTCGGTCGGCGCCTTGCCGTGCTGCCGCTCCGCTTCGAGCGCGAAGTCGATCTGCATGATGGCGTTCTTCTTCACGATGCCGACGAGCATGATGAGGCCGACGAACGAATAGATGTTCAGCTCGTTCCCGAAC
>DASQHH010000765.1:0-2506 GCA_035632195.1 Vicinamibacterales bacterium | reverse complement strand
CGAGTCCCGCCGTGATGACGAATAGCATTGAGTTGCCGAAGAGCTTATAGGCCGCGGCGAGGTCGCCGCGCTCGCCCACGTACCACACGTCGCCGGTCATCGGCTCGAGATGACCGCGGATCGATTCGAAGACGGCCGTTGGGCCCGAGACCATCATCAGGCCGACGCCGTCGCGCGCCATCTGCGGCGACATGAAGACCGGCGCGTGGACGAACGCCACGCCCTCGCCGTTCAGCATGGCGATCCGCGCGCGCGCGCCGGCGGGCGACGTCGTCGAGTGATCGATGACGACGGCGCCGCGAGCGAGCCTCGGTCGGATGCGCGCGATCATCGCCCCGACGACCTCATCGTCAGGCAACGTCATCTGGACAAGCTCGGCGCCGTCGACGGCATCTTCCGAACTCGCGGCGACCCGCGCGCCGAAGCGTTCGAGCGCGCGCGCCTTGGATGCCGTGCGATTCCACACGGTCACTGCATGACCGCGGCGCAGCAGCCTTTCGACCATCGCACTGCCGAGGAGTCCCGTCCCGAGAAACGTCACGTTCGCCACGTCGACCTCCGCGTAGAATCTATCGCCAGTGCTCGTTCCGCGGCAAAACCCGGCTGCGCGTTTCTGTGCGCCGCTCGCCGTGTGCCTGCTGTGCGCTTCGGGGGCGTTCGCACAACAGCGGCCGCTCGTGTGGGCCGGCGATCCTGAAGGCGGCGCGCCGTTCGTCGAAGCCGATCCGGCGCACCCCAGCGAGCTCGTCGGCTTCGACGTCGAGATCGCCGGCCTCATGGCGCAGGGCCTCGGACGCACGCCGCAGTTCATCAACATTCAGTTCACGTCGATCGATCAATCGATCGTCCGCGGCGACGCGGACGTCGGCCTGAGCGGCATCGAAGACACACCGGCGCGCCGTGCGACGCTCGCTGTGACGATTCCCTACTACGAGTTCCGCGAAGTGCTCGCCGTCCGCAACGCCGACGCGGCGACGCTGAAATCGCTCGCCGATCTTCGGGGACGGAAGGTGGCAACCCTCGCGGGCACCATCGCGTACGAAATCCTGCTGAAAGCGCAGCACGACTACGGCATCCAGGTGGCGGGTTACGAAGACGACGTGCATCCGTACAGCGATCTGACGATCGGCCGCGTGGACGGCGTACTGCTCGACAACGTCCTGGCGCAGCGGCGCCAGCGGGCAATGGGCGGCTTCACGATTCAGCCGAGGAGCGCGGCGATCGGCCACTACATCGGCGTCCTCTCGCCGAAGCAGGCGCCGCTCCGCGACGCGATCAACGACATCCTCCGCGGCGCGATGCGCGACGGCACGCTCGAGCGCATTTTCCGCAGATGGAGCGTGTGGAACGACGATCAGCCTCATCTCTACGAGCGGCTGCTCGCCGGCGAACCGGTCGAGCCGGTGACCGGCTTCGACACCTCGACGAGCGTCGCGACGATGTCCGGCTGGACGGCCGCGCGCCAGTACTTTCCGTCGCTGCTGCGCGCGTCGGCCGTCACGATCGTCCTGTCGTGCCTGTCGATGGCGCTGGCAGTGGCGCTGGGGATTCTGATCGCGACCGGACGCGTCTACGGCGGCCGCCCGGTGAGGGTGGTGTTCCTCGGCTACGTCGAGCTGATGCGGGGCACGCCGATCCTGCTGCAGTTGTTCGTCATTTATTACGGCCTCGCTGCGGCAATCCGGCTGCCGGCGTTCATCGCTGCGCTCGCGGGCCTCGCGCTGAATTACGCCGCGTACGAGAGCGAGATCTACCGGTCCGCCCTCGAGGCGGTGTCGCCGGGGCAGCTCGAAGCGGCGCGTACGCTGGGCTTCACCGAGCGGCAGGTGTTGACGCTCGTCCGCGGGCCCCAGGCGTTCCGCCTCGCGCTCGCGCCGATGACGAACGATTTTGTCGCGCTGCTCAAGGACTCGTCGCTGGTCTCGGTGCTCACCGTCCTGGAGCTGACGAAACAGACGCAGATCTTCGCGACCAATCTCGGGAGCTGGGTCATTCCCGGATCGCTCTGCGCGGGCCTGTACTTGTTGATGTCGCTGCCGGTCGCAGCGCTCGCGCGGCGAATGGAGCGGAAATGGAAGTTCTGACCATTTCCGACCTGCAGCTGCGGCGCGAGTCGCGCGTCGTGCTGAACGGCGTCAGCGTGTCGGTCCGCCCCGGTGAGTTCGTCGCGCTGATGGGGCCGTCCGGCTCGGGCAAGACGACGGTGCTGCGAGCGATAGCGGGCCTGGAGCCGTTCGAGCGCGGACGCATCGACGTCGACGGCGTACCGATCGGTCCCGGCCCGTCGTCGACATCATCACTCGCCCCGCTGCGCCGCAAGGTCGGGATGGTGTTTCAGTTCCACTGCCTGTTCGAGCACCTGACCGCGCTGGAGAACGTCTGCCTTGCGCCGCTGCACGTGCATCACGTGATGCCGGAGAAGGCCGAAGCGCGGGCGCGCGAGCTGCTGACCGCGTTCGGCGTCGATCATCGAGCGGACGCGCTGCCGCGGCAGCTGTCCGGGGGC
>DASQHH010000764.1:0-4190 GCA_035632195.1 Vicinamibacterales bacterium | reverse complement strand
CATCGGCCGCGCTATGAGCCAACTCTTCGCCCGCGAGGGCGCACGCGTCGTCTGCGCCGCGCGGTCGGAGGCGCTCGTCAACGAAACCGCCGCGCTGATTCGATCGGCCGGCGGAAACGCGGTCGCGGTCGCCGCCGACGCCGCGACCGAAGCGGGCGCTCAGAAGATCGTCGACGAGGGGCGCAAGGCGTTCGGGAGAATCGATACGCTCGTCAACAACGCCGGTGACGGCGGCCCCACAAAGCCGATCCAGGAATACACGCTCGACGAGTGGTTCTACACGATCAACTCGTGCCTCACGAGCTCGTACCTCTGCGCACGGTTTGCCGTGCCGGCGATGATCGACGCCGGCCGCGGCGCCATCGTCAACGTCGCATCGATGGCCGGCCGCCGCGGGCTGCCGTACCGGGTCGGCTATTGCTCGGCGAAGGCGGGCCAGATGGGGATGACGTACGGGCTGGCGCTGGAGCTCGGACGCCACAACATCACGGTCAATGCCGTCGTGCCCGGCGCCGTCGCGGGCGATCGCATCGACCGCGTCGTCAAGGCGCAGGCCGACCTGCGGGGCATCGACGTCGACCAGATGCGCAAGTCATTCATGGAGCGATCGCCATTGAAACGCATGTCGACGGCCGAGGACATCGCGTCGCTCGCCGCGTTTCTCTGCAGCGACGCCTCGCGCAGCATTTCCGGCCAATGCATTCCCGTTACTGCAGGGGAGCCGGCGTCATGAAGGCCGTTCTGTGCAAGCAGTACGGGCCGCCGGAGACGCTCGTCTTCGAGGAACTGCCCTCGCCGGCTCCGAAAGCCGGCGAAGTAGTGGTGTCGGTGAAAGCGGCGAGCCTCAACTTTCCCGACGTCCTCATCATCGAGAACAAATACCAGGTGAAGCCGCCGCTGCCGTTCTCGCCCGGGAGCGATCTCGCGGGCGTCGTCAAGACCGTCGGCGAGGGCGTCACGAACGTGAAGCCGGGCGACCGCGTGTTCGCGATCACGGGCTACGGCGCGTTCGCCGAAGAAGTCGTTGTCGAGTCGAAGCGCCTTATTCCGGTTCCGACGGGGATGGATTTCCCGACGGCGGCCGCGTTCGCGTTGACGTACGCGACGTCGGATCACGCGCTGCGCGACCGCGGCGAGCTGAAGGCGGGCGAGACGCTGCTCGTGCTCGGCGCGTCGGGCGGCGTCGGCCTTGCGGCGATCGAGATCGGCAAGATCGTCGGCGCAACGGTCATCGCGTGCGCGTCGTCTCTCGCCAAGCTCTCGGTCTGCCGGGAGCACGGCTCCGACGACGGCATCAACTACGCGACCGAGGACCTCAGGGAGCGCATCAAGGTGCTGACGGGCAGAAAGGGACCGGATGTCATCTACGATTCGGTCGGCGGACCCTACACTGAGCCCGCTCTGCGCTCGATTGCCTGGCGCGGACGCCTGCTCGTCGTCGGGTTCGCGGCGGGCGAAATCCCGAAGATCCCTCTGAACCTGACGCTCCTGAAGGGATGCTCCATTGTGGGCGTCTTCTGGGGCGACTTCGCGCGCCGCGAGCCGGCGCGATTTGCGGAGTCCATCCGCCAGCTCGGCGCTTGGTACGCGGAAGGCCGGCTGAAACCGCACATTTCGGCCACGCTGCCGCTTGCTCGCGCCGCCGACGCTCTGAAAATGATGGCGGGGCGGAAAGTCACCGGAAAGATCGTGTTGACGACGCTCGGCTGAAGCCTTCGGGCTCCGGCGTTGCGCCGTATAATCGCCGGCATGATGCGCCGCCATTTTGCGTCCGCGTTCGCTTTCGCGCTCATTCCCGTCATCACCGAGATCGTCCTGCCCGCCGCCGGCAGCGGCACCGCGTGCGCGAACCTGGCGGCGCTGACGATCCCGAACGTGACGATTCGATCGGCGGCGAACGTTCCCGCCGGACCTTTCACGGTACCCGGCGCGCGCCAGGAAATGCAGCTGCCGGCGTTTTGCCGCGTCGAAGCGACCGCGCGGCCGACGATCGACTCGGAGATCAAGTTCGAGGTGTGGATTCCGCCCGCCGACGTCTGGAACGGAAAGTTTCAGGGTGTCGGCAACGGCGGCTATCAGGGATCGATCACGTACACGGCGATGGCCACCGCCCTGCGCAAGGGCTACGCCACCGCGAGCACCGACACCGGGCATGCCGGCGACGACATGAAGTTCGGGCAGGGCCATCCCGAAAAGATCGTCGACTACGCGCACCGCGCGATCCATGTCATGACCGAGACGTCGAAGCTGATCGTGCGCGACGCGCAGGGACGGTTTGCCGACAAGTCGTACTTCGTCGGCTGCTCCGCCGGCGGGCAGCAGGCCCTGAGCGAAGCGCAGCGCTATCCCGACGACTACGACGGCATCGTCGCAGGCGATCCGGCGAACAACCGCATCCGTCAGACGTTCGGCTTCCTCTATTCCTGGATCGCCACGCACAACAAGGACGGCTCGCCGATCCTGCCGCAGGCGAAGCTCGCGCTGCTCAGCAAGTCCGCGGTCGATGCGTGCGACGCCATCGACGGTCTCAAGGACGGCCTCATCGACGATCCGCGCAAATGTCATTTCGATCCGGCGAAGCTGTTGTGCCGCGGCGGAAGTGACGAGGCCGGCTGCCTGACCCAGCCGCAGGTCGAGGCGGCGAAGAAGATGTACGAAGGACTGAAGAGCCCGAAGACCGGCGAGCTGATTTATACCGGCTGGCCGCGCGGCAGCGAAGGCTTCGGCGAGAACGCGAGCCAGAGCTGGCGCCAGTACATCACCGATCAGCAGCAACCCGCGCGCGTCGACTTCTTCCGCTACTTCCTGTTCCACGATCCGAACTGGGACTATCACTCCATCGACTGGGATCGCGACCTGGCGTACGCCGAACAGAAGATGCCGTGGTTCCCGTCCGTCGATCGGGATCTGACCGGATTCAAGAAGCACGGCGGCAAGCTCGTGATGTATACCGGCTGGATGGATCCCGTGGTTCCGCCGCTCGACACCGTCGCCTACTACGAAGGCGTGACGAAAACGATGGGCGGCGGCGAGAAGACGCGCGACTTCTTCCGCCTCTTCATGGCGCCCGGGATGGGCCACTGCGCCGGCGGGCCGGGGCCGAACCAGTTCGACGCGGTCGGCGCGCTCGAGCAGTGGGTCGAGAAGGGCGCCGCCCCCGATAAGCTGGTCGCGACGCACAGCACCAACGGCAAGGTCGATCGCACGAGGCCGCTCTGCGTCTTCCCGCAGGTCGCGCGGTGGCGCGGCACGGGCAGCAGCGACGAGGCTGCGAACTTCGCCTGCGTCGCCGACGGCACCGCTCCGCCGGCGCGAAGGACGACGACCGGAGGCGGGACGCGGTAAGCGCCGGCCCTGTCAGGGCGCGAAGCTCGAACGCGCCTGGATGCCCCAGCCGCCGTCTTTCCGGGTGACGATCCACAGCGACTGATACGTCGCGTACTTGGTGCCGTCAGCCTTGTAGCGGCTGAACACGACCTCGAAGTGGACCTTGACCGGATCATTGGCGCGCATCGTGACGGAGTCGAGCGAGCTGCGCGCCCATCCCTCGGAGCGCACCAAGCCGTCGAAGTTCGTGGCGACTTCGGAGGCGTCCTTCCAGATGTTGACGCCTCCGGCCTCGTTGATGCGGACGTGCGGAAAGTGGAGCGTCTTCTTCAGCGCCTCGTTGTCGCGCGCGTTGAACGCCCTGAAGAACGCATCGATCGGCGCGCGCGCCTCGGCTTCGCGCGGGGACTTCGGCTGCGCCCGCAGAGCGGCGGCGCCCGCCAATGCGGCCCCGATCGCGATGATGAATGCCGCGCGGGTCATTGCTGCGACCTCGCGCGACGCTGCTGGACGGTCTCGAGGAAATCGAGCTGCGCCTTGAGCAGATGGTGTTTCGTCTGGACCGTGTCTCCAAGCTCGAGATACGGCTCGTTCGCGCGATCGTATGGCGTCCATTTTTCGAGCCCCTTCCCGTTGGGATCGCCGCTCGTCGCGAAATTGACCCAGTAGCTCGACATCTCGTCGGACAGTTTGAAGTCGACGTCGGTGTACGGCCAGTTCCGGTTCCGGAGCGTTCCGAACACGTACGGGATTTCCGACGCGTGATACGCGCCCCATGCGGCCGCGTTCGGGCTCGGCGGTACGTGGGTGAACTGATAGACGAACGCGTTCGCGTCTGCATCGGTGATCATTCGCGCCCACGT
>DASQHH010000763.1:0-7851 GCA_035632195.1 Vicinamibacterales bacterium | reverse complement strand
AACGAGGCAGTCGCGATGCCGTACCGGCGTCGAGGCATCGGCCTGCGGGCGCGCAGCGGGTCGGGAGGCGGAATCGAGGCATGCGGCCCAGAGGTCGCGCCGCGCCGCGAGCACGTCGGTCTCGGCGAGAATCCACGCCAGCTCGCGTCCGGCGGCGTCCGGGATTCCGTGGAGCACGACGGCTCGCCAGAGATCCAGCCGCGCGCCGACGCCGGGGACGTTCTCATCGCCGCGCGGGCCGAGCTGCAGCCGGAGCAGCGCATCGACGTCGCCCGGCAGGATGCGGCCCGACGCCAGCTTGTCTCGATAGCGGGCCTCGACGAGGTACGGTTCGCACCCGAACCGCGCCCCGGCCCGCTCGACGGCTTCCTCGAACGGCAGATCCTCGAATGCGTGCAGCGTATTGTGGTGGATGAAGATGCTGATCGGCCCCTGCGCGGGCAGCAGGTGCGCGAGATCGTCGATGACGTGCGTCAGCGTCGCGGGCGGGTGGTCGTCCAACCGCGTGTAAGCATATCAGCGTAAAATGCCCGTTACCGGAGGAACAGGAGATGCGGCGTCTGATTTTCGGCGTCGGTGTGTGCGCCGCGGCAGCGGTCGGCGCCGCGCCCCCGGTGCGAACCGCCGCGCCGGCGGTGACGTTCACGAAGGACGTCGCGCCGATCCTGCACGCGCGGTGCGTCACGTGCCATCGCGCGGGTGAAGTGGCGCCGATGTCGCTCATCACCTATCAGGAGGCGCGGCCGTACGCGCGCGCGATCAGGGACAGAGTCGTCTCGCGCGCGATGCCGCCGTGGTTCGCCGATCCGCATTTCGGATCGTTCGCCAACGACGCGCGGCTCTCGCAGAAGGAAATCGACACGATCGCGGCCTGGGTGGACGCCGGCGCGCCGCAGGGCGACGCGAAGGACATGCCCGCCGCGCCCCGGTTCACCGACGGCTGGCAGCTCGGCGAGCCGGATCTCGTCGTCGAGCTTCCCGAGGTGCAGATTCCCGCCGCGATGGAGAACGGCGGCGACTACTTCCCGACGCCGAACATCAAGCTCGATCTGACCGAAGACCGCTGGATCCGCGCGCTCGAAATCCGGCCGAGCAACAAGGAGGTGACGCACCACTCCGTCATCTTCTCGACGCCGGCGGGGTCGGTGATGGGCCCGAGCGGCGTGTTCGACGTTCTTGGTGTGTGGGCGGTCGGCACGGCGCCGACGCAGTATCCGGACGGCCAGGGCCGCTGGCTGCGCAAGGGACAGATGCTGCGGACGAACCTGCACTACCATCCGAACGGCAAGCCGCAGGTCGACCGCACGAGAATCGGCTTCTACTTCGGCAAAGGCGAGCTGAAGAAAGAAGTCGTTGCAGGCCTGGCGGGCAACATTGCCTTCGCGATTCCGCCGCAGGCGAGCGACTACGAGATGCGCGCGGCGTGGATCGCCGATCAGGACGTGGACGTGGTGTCGCTCTTTCCGCACATGCACCTGCGCGGCAAGGACATGACGATGACCGCGACGTATCCGGGCGGGAAGAGCGAGACGCTGCTCAGCGTGCCGAACTACGACTTCAACTGGCAGCTGTTCTACTACCCGAAGACGCGCATCCGGCTGGTGAAGGGGACGCGCGTCGATCTCGTCGCGCACTACGACAACTCGAGCGCGAACAAGCGCAACCCCGATCCGAACCGCCGCGTCACCTTCGGCGAAGCGTCGACGGCCGAGATGATGTTCGGCATGTTCGAGTACACCGCCGCGGACGGCGTCAGCCCGAAGCCGTCCACGTCGAAGAGCCGCATGGACGCGCTGCTGTCGTCCTTCAAGGACTCCGCGTACGCGGTGGACATCGTCCGGCCGCGGCTGACGATTCCGTCGGTGCTCTACATCCCGCAGTCGGGCGACGGCGCCTGGTACGTGCCGACCTTCGGGATGATCTTCGTCTCGCCGATCACACCCGTGTGGACGGGGAAGACATTCGAGTTCGAGGGCGTGCTGCACGTGGGCGCCGGGCCGGGCGATCCGCCGTTCACGGTCAAGGGCGCGCGGCTCGGCGACGGATCGATCAATGCGTCGGTCGAATCGATCGACGGCAAGCCGGTTCCGATGGCGGAGTTCACGGGACACCCGCAGCCCAGATAGGGCAGCCCGGCCTACCCGCCCCGCCCGCCGTTCGGGTGTCCCGACGCGAGTACTTCGGCGAGATGCAGTGCGCGGCGGCCGGTCGCCTGCGCGATCTGCTCGCGGCAGCTGAAGCCGTCGGCGACGATGAGCGTGTCGGGCTTCGCGGCACGGACGGCCGGCAGCAGTACGAGCTCGCCCACCTTCATCGAGACATCGTAGTGATCGGCTTCGAACCCGAAGCTGCCCGCCATCCCGCAGCAGCCGGTGTCCGGCGCCTCGAGATCGGGACACGCCGCTCGCAGCAGCGCTTCTTCGTCGTCGAGCTTCGCAATCGCCTTGTGATGACAGTGGCCGTGCAGCAGGACGTGCTGCGACATCTTCGGCGGGTTGTAGGCCGGCAGCCGCTTCCGGAGGAATTCGCTGAGCAGAAACGTCTGCTTCGACAGCTTGTGCGCCCGTTCGTCGTTCGGGAACAGGTTGATCAGCTCGTCGTGAAACACCGCGTAGCAGCTCGGTTCGAGGACGACGATCGGCGTTCCGGAGTCGATGTGCGGGCGGAGGCCGTTCATCGTGTCGCGCAGCAGCGCCTTCGCGTGGTCGAGAAAGCCGTAGTCGTACAGCGCCCGGCCGCAGCAGAGGCGCCGTGACGGGAGGATGACCTCGCAGCCGGCGGATTCCAGCACCTCGGTCGCCGCGATCGCGGTATGCGGATGGAAGTGATTGTTGAAAGTGTCGGGCCAGAGGACCACGCGCGGTTCCGCTCGGCTAAAGCCTCGCGCTCCGGCATCGCCTTGCGCTCCGGCATTGCCTCGCGCTCCGGCGCCGCTGTTGGCGTCTCTTCTTCGATACCAGTCGATGAACGTCTGTGTCGCGAATCGCGGAATCGATCTCGACGTCGAGATCCCGCCGAGCTTCTTCAACAGCATCGACAGGCCGGGCGTGTGCGCGGCGGCGTTGACCAGGCCCGGTATCTTCGCGCCGAGCGGCGCCCACCGGTGGATCAGCCCCATCGCGTAGGCGGCCGCCGGCCGCGCGTGCTTCTCGTAGTAATGCGACAGGAACTCCGCCTTGTACGTCGCCATGTCGACGTGGACGGGGCAGTCGCTCTTGCACCCTTTGCAGGCGAGGCACAGGTCGAGCGATTCCTTGACGTGTTCGTCCTGCCAGCCGTCAGTAATCGCCTCGCCCCGCATCATTTCCCACAACATCCGCGCCCGGCCGCGCGTCGAATGCTCTTCCTCGTGCGTCACCCGGTAGCTCGGGCACATCGTCCCGCCCGATTCCGCGCGGCAGAGACCGACGCCGACGCAGCGCATCATCGTGTGCGAGAAGCTGCCCTTGTCGGTCGGCCACTGGAAATGCGTCTGCGGATCGCGCGGGTGGTAATCCGCGCCGTAGCGCAGGTTTTCGTCGATGCGGTACGGGTCGACGACCTTGCCCGGGTTCATCCGGCCGGCCGGGTCCCAGATGGCCTTGAACTTCCGGAACGCGTCGACGAGCTCGGGGCCGAACATCTTCGGCAGCAGCTCGCCGCGCGACTGGCCGTCGCCGTGCTCGCCCGACAGCGATCCCCCATACGAGACGACGAGGTCGGCGGCGGCTTCGATGAAGGCCCGGTACTTCGCGATGCAGGCTTTGCTCTGCAGGTCGAAGTCGATGCGCGTGTGGATGCAGCCCTGGCCGAAATGCCCGTAGAACGTTCCCTTGTAGTCGAACCGGTTGTAGAGCGCGCGGAGGTCGCGCAGGTAGCCGCCGACTTTGTCGGGCGGGACGGCCGAGTCTTCCCAGCCCTCCCAGGTCACCGGCTGGTTCGGCGGATGCGCGGTCGCGCCGAGGCCCGACTCGCGGATCTTCCACATCATCTCGGCCTGTTTCTTGTCGTACCGTCTCGCGTCCGGTCCGCCGGGCCGGCTCTTGAACGCGGCGAGCATGGCCGCGGCGTTCGCGTCGGCCTCCTCCTGACTGCCGCCGCCGAATTCGACGATCAGCCATCCCTTGCCCTCGGGCAGCAGCTTCGCGTTCTCGGGATGGATGTTGGCTTCTTTCATGTTCTCGATGAGGAGGTCGTCCATCCCCTCGAGGCCGATCGGCTTGAACGGCAGAATCTCCGGCACGTGGTCGCCGGCGGCGTACACATCCTTGTAGCCGAGCACGACGAGCGAACGCGCCTTCGGATTCGGAATCAGGAGCAGCTCCGCGTGGAGAATCGTGACGCACGTCGATTCGCTGCCGACGAGCGCGCGGGCGACGTTGAAGCCGCGCTCCGGCAGCAGCTCGTCGAGGTTGAAGCCCGACACGCGCCGGGGAATCTTCGGAAACCGCTTGCGGACGCAGTCGGCGTAGGCATCGCGCAGCTTCACCAGCGCGCTGTAGATCTCGCCGCGCCGGCCGCCGCCCGCGATGATGTCCGACAGCTCGTCCTCGCCCGTCGGCCCGACCCACATCCGCTCGCCGTCGTACGTCGTAATCTCGAGACGCCGCGTGTTGTCCGCCGTCTTCGGCCCGGGCCCGTAGAACTGCGACATCACGGAATGGACGCCGCACGAATCGTTGCCGAGCATGCCGCCGATGGTGCAGCGGTTGTGCGTGGCGGGATCGGGGCCGAACGTCAGCCCCTCTTGATTCGCAGCCTCGCGCACGCGGTCGAGCACGACGCCCGGCTCGACGAGCGCGACGCGTTTCGTGGCGTCGACCGACAGGACACGGTTGAAGTACTTCGACATGTCCATGACGACGGCGGCGTTGCAGCACTGGCCGGCGAGGCTCGTGCCTCCGCCTCGCGACAGGATGGGGACGTCGTGCGCGCGGCAGACCGCAATCGCCGCGATGACATCGTCTGCGGACCGCGGCAGGACGACGCCGATCGGTACCTGGCGGTAGTTGGATCCGTCGGTCGCGTAGAGGGCGCGGCTGCCGCGGTCGAAGCGGACTTCGCCGCGAATGGCTTGCTGGAGATCGGTTACGAGGTCGGACACATCGGCGCTCGGTTCAACGTTCGCGGAGCATCGATCAGGACAGCCGTCGGGCTCCGTAGGCAAAGACCGCCGCCGCGACCATGGCGGCGATCGTCGGGAGTTTTTCGTTGACCCACGTCAGCGGGCTGGAATCCGTCGAGCGGGCGGCGAACCGTCCGCGGGCGCCGTGGTCGCCGGCAACGGGCCGCCAGAGATTGTCGGGCCGGTTCGGATCAGCCGGCTCGTCGGTCTGCTGCGAATCGTAGCCGTTGCGCGCCAGGTAGCGGTCGAGCAGCGGCGAGGCGATTTTGTTGCCCCAGATCGCGGCGACGGTAGGTGAGCCGACCGAGATTTCGCGGCGGCGATGCGCGGCCGCCCAGCAGATGGCTTCCGCCGCGATTTCCGGTTCGTAGATCGGCGGCACGGGCTGCGGCGCGCGCGGCAGCCGGCTCTTGACCCAGTCGAACTGCGGCGTGTTCATGGCGGGCAACTGTACCATGCTGACGTGGACGCGGCTGCGGTCGTGCAGCAGCTCGCAGCGCAGCGATTCGGTGAAGCCCTGGATCGCGTGCTTCGCGCCGCAGTACGCCGCCTGCAGCGGGATGCCGCGGTAGGCGAGCGCCGAGCCGACCTGCACGATGGATCCCCGATCGCGCGGCAGCATGTGCTTCAGCGCCGCCAGCGTGCCGTAGACGACGCCGAGATAGGTGACCTCCGTGACACGGGCGACCTCCTCGGGCAGGAGCTCCTTTACCGGCGAGAACACCGACACCATCGCGTTGTTGACCCAGACGTCGATGGGCCCGAGCTCGCGCTCGATCTGTTCGGCGGCGTTTTCGACCTGACGCGCGTTCGCGACGTCGGCGGGGATGACCAGCGCGCGGCGGCCGAGCGCCTCGACCTCGCGGCTCGCGCCTTCGAGTCCGTCGACGCCGCGCGCGATCAGCGCGACGTCGCAGCCGCGCTTCGCAAACGCGCGCGCCGTGGCGCGCCCTACACCCGCTGATGCTCCCGTAACTGCGACGATCTGCTTTTTGGCCATGTCGTGAACCTGTCGAGCGCCTCTTCGTCGAATTCGATGCCGTGTCCGGGCGCGTCAAACGGATAGGCGTAGCCGTCCCGCCGGTCGAGCGGCCGGGCGAGGATCGGCTCCATCTGCGGGATGTATTCCACGAACACGCTGTTCGGAACGGCGCACGCGACGGTGACGCTCAGCTCCGGCGAGACGTGCGGCGCAACCGGCAGATGGGCCGCGGCCGCCAGCCGGCAGACGTCGATCGCGGCGGCGATCCCGCCGACGCGCGCCACGTCCGGCTGCAGGATGTCGAGCGCGCCGCGCCGGACGACCTCGTGGAACGCGGCCGGCGAGTAGAGGCTCTCGCCTCCTGCTCGCGCGATGTTCGTGTGCCGGCCGAGCCGCGCGAAGCCGTCGAGATCCGTCGCGTCGAGCGGTTCTTCGAGCCAGTACAGATCGCAGCGTTCGAGCTTCTTCGCGCGCGTGATCGCCTGATCGACCGTCCATTTCTGGTTCGCGTCGATCATCAGCGTCGTCTTCGGTCCCACGGCCTCGCGGACTCTGGTGACGCGCTCGACGTCCTCGTCCGCATCGTCCTTGCCGACCTTCAGTTTCAGCGCCGTGAACCCGTCGCGCTGGACGGCGCGCTTCGAGAGGTCGACCATCTCGTCGAGGCCGCGATTGAGCCACCCGACGTCTGTGTTGTACAGGCGGACGCGATCCTTCGCGCCGCCGAGCAGCACGTGCAGCGGCACCATGGCGCGATGCGCCGCGAGATCCCACAGCGCGATGTCGATCGCCGCCAGCGCGTTGGAGCTGATGCATCCCGGCGTCAGCGCGTGAACGTGCGACCGCAGCTTCGTCGTCAGGCTGCCGACGTTCAACGCGTCCTCGCCGACGATCCGGGGAAGGAGGTCGTCGGAGATGAGCGCGGCGATGGCGGTGCCGCCGGTGCCGATGGTGTAGCCGAAACCGACGCCGCGCCGGCCGGCGGCGTCGACCAGCTCGACGATCGGCAGCTCGAGCGCGTCGAACTCCTGGATGGCGTCGCCGCGCGGCGGGTCGACCGGCACGCGCGCCAGCCGGACCTCCGCACGGACGATCACCGTGGCTCTCATACCGTGGAGTAGTCCTCGCTCAACCTCGCGAGCGCGAAGGCCCCGAGCGCCAGGCCCAGGTCACGCAGCGCGACGTCGAGATACGCCGGGATCGACAGCAGGTTCAGGATGATCGCGCACAGCCACAGCCCGACGATCCAGCCTCCAATGCGCGGCGCCGCCGCCACGATGAGGCCCGCTATCACTTCGACCACGCCGACGCCGAGCATGAACGTGTGTGCCGGCACGCCAAGCGTCTTCGTGGCCAGCGGCGACAGGTACACGTCCCAGTTCACGAGGAAATGGAAGAACTTGTCGAGGCCCGCGACGATCGGCGCGATCGTGAACGCCACGTGCAGAATCTGGTACGCCTGATACGACGGACTACTGACGCGAACCGACGTAGTGTCTGTCGCCATTTGTGTTCTCCTCACTCCGGGGGCCCGTATCCCCCGGGCTCCCTGTTACCGCCCCTTCAGATCGCTGACCTTGTCTCTGAACAGCGTGAGGGCGATCCGTCCGCGGTTCGGCTCGCCGCGCGCGAGCGATTCGGCGAGCCGCACTGCCTGCTTTGCCTTGACGCGCGCCGGCATCGGCGGCTCGAACGGGTCGACGACCGCCTCGCACAGCGCCGGGCCGTCGGCGAGCATCATCGCCTCGAGCGCCGGCCGCACTTC
>DASQHH010000762.1:0-1872 GCA_035632195.1 Vicinamibacterales bacterium | reverse complement strand
GTACCCCCGCGTGACCGCGGTGCGCCACCTCGACCTGCAGGTGCGGCCCGGCGAGACCTTCGGCTTTCTCGGCCTCAACGGCGCCGGCAAGACGACGACGATCCGGATCCTGCTCGACCTGCTGCGTCCGACGCGCGGGAGCGCGAGCATCTTCGGCGTGGACTGCCAGGCCCGCGGCCTCGAGGCGCGCGCGATGGTCGGCTACACGCCTGGCGAGCTCGGGATTTATCCGGACATGACCGGGGGCCAGCTGCTCGACCTGACGGCGCGCCTCGGCGGCGCCCGCGTCGACACGGCGTACCGGCTGAAGATCGTCGACCGGCTCGAGCTTGCGCGCGCGGATCTCGACCGTCCGCTGCGCGAGTACAGCACGGGGATGAAGCGCAAGCTCGGGCTCGCGCAGGCGCTTCAGGGCGATCCGCCGCTGCTGATTCTCGACGAGCCGACCGAGGGACTGGATCCGCTCGTCCAGATCGCCCTCAACGAGCTGCTCGTCGATCTCCGGACCCGCGGCCGCACCGTCTTCATGTCGTCGCACGTGCTCTCGGAAGTGCAGCGGTTGTGCGACCGCATCGCGGTGATCCGTGCCGGCCAGATCGTTCTGCTCTCGACCGTCGACGAAGCGCGGCGGCTCAGCGGACGCCGCGTCCACGTCCGGCTGGCGCGGCCGCAGGACGGCGCGTCGTTCGTGCTTCCGCCGGGGATGAAGGTCGTCGATCGGAGCGGCGACCGGTGGACGATCGACGCTGAAGGCGAAATCGGCGCGCTCGTGCACGCGCTGGCGGGGCTGCCGGTGCGCGACCTCGAAATCGTCGAACCGTCGCTCGAGGATGTGCTGCAGCGCTTCTATCGGGAGCAGCGGCCGTGAGCGCGCTTCGCGCGCTCACCGTCCATTCGCTGCGGCGCCGGCGCGGCTTCATTCTCGCCGTCACCCTCGGCCTCGCCGCGTTCCAGTTCGCCGTCGTCTTCGTCGCGCGCAGCCTCGAGCGGTCCGGCCGCTTCAACCTCATGCAGGGGCTGATGCCGGACTTCATCGCCGAGTGGACGCACATGGGCGCCGCGTCGTTTCAGGGCTTCGTGCTCTTCGGCTACTCCGATCCGGTCGTGCACGTCTTTCTTGCGGCCATCGCGATCAGCGTCGGACTGGAGCCGGTGCTCGAAATCGAGTCGCGGTTCGTCGACCTGCTGATGGCGCGGCCGGTGGCGCGCCATGCGCTCATCACACGGACCGTCGTCGTGCTCGCCGTCGTCTCGTTCGTCTCGCTGCTGACGATGTTCGCCGCCAACGAGGGGAGCCTGCTGCTGCTCGCGCCTCCCGGAGCGCCGACGCCTCCGCTCAGCGTCGTCGCCTCGCTGGCCACGGGGCTGGCGTTCCTGACGTTCGCCTGGGGAACGATCGCGCTGGCGATCGCAGCGCTGTCGCGCCGGCGCGCCACAGCCGGCGCGGTGTGCGGCTTCGCCGCCTTTGCGATGTTCATCCTCGACTACCTCGGACGCTTCTGGGATCCTGCGCACACGCTGTCGGCCGTCTCGCCGTTCCACTACTTCGATGCGTTCGCGATGATCGGCGGCGCCGTCATCCGGATCTCGGACGTCCTCGCGCTGCTCGGTTTCGCGGCCGCATCGATTGCCGTTGCGCACGTCGCCTTCGCCAGGAGGGATTTGTGACCATGCTCGGAGCCCACATCATGCTGTACAGCCGGAATGCGGACGCGGACCGAGCGTTCCTCCGCGATGTCCTGCAGTTCGACTCCGTCGACGCCGGGCGCGGCTGGCTCATTTTCGAACTGCCGCCGGCCGAGGTGGCAGTCCATCCCGTCGAGGATGCGAGTGGCGGGGAGATGCGGGCCGCGCTCTATCTCATGTGCAGCG
>DASQHH010000761.1:0-3428 GCA_035632195.1 Vicinamibacterales bacterium | reverse complement strand
AGCAGGACGATCCCGACACCGCCCCGATGGGCCCTGCCCACCGTCTCCCGCACGCCGTCGCCGATGCAGTCGTCGGCGAACGTGACCGGCCTGCCGACGAGGTCGGCAAGGCGGTCGGCGACCGGGCGCAGGCTCATGTCGTGGTTCGGCTTCCCCTTCGGCCGCCCGAGATGGCTCGCGACGATGGCTGTGGCGCCGCGATCGAGCGCGAGCCTGATGGTCGGTATTGCGGCGCGGATCCGTGTGTCGTCGCCGATTTTGCCCTCCTTGATCGGGACGTTGAAGTCGACGCGGATGAAGACCCGCTTGCCCTTGAGATCGAGATCGCGGATGGAGAGTTTCATCGCCCGTCTGAAGCCTTCGCGCTACAACCCCTTCTTGACCAGGAGCCGCAGCAGGTCGACGCAGCGGTTCGAATAGCCCCACTCGTTGTCGTACCACGACAGGACCTTGACGAAGTCGCCGTCCATCACCTTGGTATACGCCGCATCGATGATGGACGAGTGCGGATTCCCCTTGAAGTCGATCGAGACGAGCTCCTCGGTCGAATAGGCGAGGATATTCTTGAGCGGACCCGTGGACGCCGCCTTCAGCGCCGCGTTGACCTCCTCGGCCGTCGTCTTCTTTTCGACGATCGCCGCGAGGTCGACCACCGACACGTTCGGCGTCGGCACGCGCATGGCGAATCCATCCAGCTTGCCCTTCAGGTCGGGCAGCACCTCGCCGACCGCGACTGCGGCGCCCGTCGTCGTCGGAATCATCGACAGCGCCGCGGCGCGCGCGCGGCGGAGATCCTTGTGCGGCAGGTCGAGCAGCTGTTGGTCGTTGGTGTAGGAATGGATCGTGGTCATCCATCCCTTCCTGATGCCGAAACTCTGATGGAGGACCTTCGCGAGCGGCGCGAGGCAGTTCGTGGTGCAGGACGCGTTCGAGATGATCTGGTGTTTCGCCGGGTCGTACGTGCCGTCGTTGACGCCGAGGACCACCGTGACGTCGGGTCCCTTCGCGGGCGCGGTGATGACGACTTTCTTTGCGCCGGCGGTCAGGTGCTTGGCGGCGCCCTCGCGGCTGGTGAAGATGCCGGTCGATTCGAACACCACGTCGACGCCGAGGTCCTTCCACGGCAGCTGCGCGGGATCCTTCACCGACAGCACCTTGAATTCGTCGCCATCGACGGCAATCGAATCGCCTTTCGCTTCGACGCGCGCGTGCAGGTTGCCGAGCACCGAGTCGTACTTGAGGAGGTGCGCGAGCGTGCCCGCGTTCGTCAAATCGTTCACCGCGACGAAGTCGATGTTCCGGTCGCCGAGCGCGGCGCGCATGATGTTGCGGCCGATGCGGCCGAACCCGTTGATGCCTACTTTGACTGCCATCGTTCTATCGTCCTTTCCCCGGTCGAACAAACGTTTCATTCTACAATAGGTGTCACGAGAGGCCCGCTCGGCTAAAGCCTCGCGCTCCATAGAGATGTACTCCGTCTATAGTCTGCTGACGCTGATGGTTTTTGTCGTCGTGTCGCCGTACTTCTTGTACCAGGCGATTCGCTACAAAAAGTACATCGGCAGCCTGCGCCAGCGGCTCGGCTTTCTCCCGATCTCGTTCAACTTCGACGGCGAGGAGTCGATCTGGATCCACGCGGTCTCGGTCGGCGAAGCGCTGACCGCGCGCGCGCTCGCCGCCGACCTTCGGGCCCGGTATCCGACCCTCCGGCTGTTTCTCTCGACGACGACGATCGCAGGGCAGCAGGTCGCGCGCGGCCGGCTGTCGGACATCGACGCAGTCTTCTATTTCCCGTTCGACTGGACGTTTACCGCGCGCCGCACGCTGCGCATCGTCCGCCCGCGCCTGTTCATCATGATGGAGACGGAAATCTGGCCGAACCTCCTGCGGCTCTGCCGCCGGCAGGGCATCCGGACCATCGTCATCAACGGCCGAATTTCGCAGCGATCCTATCCCCGCTACCGGCTGATCCGGCCGTTCTTCGCGCGCGTGCTCGCGGACGTCGATCGCTTCTGCATGCAGAGCGAGGAATCCGCGCGCCGGCTCGTCGACCTCGGCGCCGATCCCGCGCGCGTCACCGTGACCGGCAGCCTCAAGTTCGACTCGCTGCAGCTGCCCGTGGCGGCTTCGCACGGGAAGCCGCGCGAGCGCGTCCTTCGCTTCTTCCGTCTCTCGCCCAACCGGACGGTCATCGTCGCCGGCAGCACGATGAAGGGGGAGGAAGCCGCCGTCCTGCGGTCCTTCATGCGCATCAGGTCCGCGGCCGGGTCGTCGGCACTCCTCGTGATCGCGCCGCGGCAGCCGGAGCGCTTCGGCGAAGTGGAACGGCTGTCGCGCGAAGCCGGATTCGCAACCGTGCGGCGATCGGAGCTGCCGATCGACGCGGAGCCGCGCGCCGACGTGGTCGTGCTCGACACGATCGGCGAGCTCGCGCAGATCTACCAGCTCGCGACCGCGGTGTTCGTCGGCGGCAGTCTCGCGGACCTCGGCGGCCACAACATCCTCGAACCGGCCATCTTCGGAAAGCCGATCGTGTTCGGCGCGCACATGCAGAACTTCCGGGAGATCGCCGACGCGTTTCTCGCCAACGGCGCCGCGCTGCAGGTCGCCTCGGACCGCGAGCTCGAGCAGGCCCTGCTGGAGCTCGTCACCGATCCGGTCCGCCGCGCGCGTCTCGGCGCGGCAGCGGGCGCGCTCGTCGAAGCGAACCGCGGCGCCAAGACGAAGACGCTCTCCGTGATTGCCGACGTGCTGCCGCCTGACGTCGGTCACGGGGGCGGCCGCGGCCGCGCCACGGTCCATCCGTTCCGGCCGGTGAATTGAGAACGGCCCTGGCGGCGTCGCTGTACGGAGCGGCGGCGGCGTGGCGGCGCCGCTGGTACGCCCGCGATCCCTCGCGCCGCCGGTCGCTCGAACGGCCCGTCGTCAGCGTCGGCAACCTGCGCGTCGGCGGCAGCGGGAAGACACCTGTGGTCGAGCACATCGCGCGTCTGCTCCTCGACCGCGGCGAGCGGCCGGCCATCCTGACGCGCGGATACGCGCGGCGGGCGCCGAGCGACGGGGTCACGATCGTCTCCGACGGCGCACGAGTGGTCGCGAATCTCGATACTGCCGGCGACGAGCCGCTGATGCTCGCGCACGCGCTGCCGGGCGCGGCGGTGCTCGTCGGCGCGGACCGGTACCTCTCGGGCCGCCTCGCCGAGCGGCAGCTGGGCGCGACGATTCACCTGCTCGACGACGGCTTTCAGCATTTCGAGCTGGCGCGCGACGTCGACCTGCTGCTGGCGGCCGAAGAGGATCTGGCCGATCAGCCGCTGCCGGCGGGCCGGCTGCGCGAACGGCTGTCGGCGGCGGGCGCCGCCGACGCGGCGCTCGTGACCGCCGGGTACGACGCGGCGGCCGTGCGCGTCGGCCGCGCGCTCGGGCTC
>DASQHH010000760.1:0-1623 GCA_035632195.1 Vicinamibacterales bacterium | reverse complement strand
GAATTCTACGCACCCTATCTCGACTGGACCGTCGAGACCGCGAAGAGCGTCCGGAAAGTCCTCGATGACACTGGACTCACGTGCCATTCGACACACAACAACGATTTATCCTTCACGTCGGAGGGGTTGCAGAAGGCGATTGAGCTGAATCAGATCCTCGGCAGCACGTACCTCATTCGAGCGAGCGCGCCTCGAGTGAGCGGACTCGACGGATGGAAGGCCGTGGCCGATCAGCTCAACCGCGTGTCGGAGCGACTCAAACCGCTCGGGATGGGCACGGGGTACCACAATCATCAGATCGAGTGGCTTCCCGTCGACGGCAAGCGGCCGATGGACGTCCTCGCGGCCGGAACCTCGAAAGATGTCGTGCTCCAGTTCGACGTCGGCACGTGCCTCGAAGAAGGCGCCGATCCTATCGCGTGGATCGAAGCGAATCCCGGCCGCATCAAGAGCGTCCACTGTAAAGACTGGGCGCCGGGCGCGGGTTACAACGCGGCCTTCGGCGAAGGCGCCGCGCCGTGGAAGCGGATCTTCGACGCGGCGGAGCGCACTGGGGGCGTCGAGTACTACCTGATCGAGCAGGAAACCGGCGCCACCAACGGCGGCGAGCTGCCGATGGTCCGTCGCTGCCTGGAGAACTGGAAGAAGCTCCGCGGCTGATTCGCGCGGTCAGAATCAGCGGTTTACGCGAGCGCCCGCAGCGCGCGGTCATCCTCGAACGGCGCGAATTCGAGGAGCACGGCCGCGAGGTACGCAGAGGACTTCAGTACTTTGAACTCAGCCGCCGAGGGTGGACGCATGCAATCGAACGTCGCCTGGAGCACCGCTCGGCCGGACGCGCACGGAACGGTGAAATAAATCGAATCGGCTGTTGCGGCGCCCGCGCTTGGTGTCCGCTGGATCCGGACCGCGCAGACTGGAACGAGCCGCTGCACTTCGCGCTCGAACCGAGCGCGTATCGAGGCCGCGCTGCCTCCCGTCCGCAGGTCGGCGAGCGTTCGCGGCAGGATTTCGCCCACGTCGGCCGGGTTCAAGGTACGGTCCGATCCGCCGATCGAGTCGATCAGACCAAAATCCCGCGTGAAGGCGGCGGCGACACGATAACGCACGCCGAGACGGTCCACATGCGCGACAGTCGTCCGGAGGATTCGCGACGGTACCGTCGTGGTGAGATCCCTGCCCAGGAACTCGAGGTCCACGAGTGTCCCCGGCGTCATCCGCGCCATCGTCTCGACGAGCACGCCGGTCCGAGACACGTCCACGAGTTCCACCTCGCTGCCCCATGGCAACCGCGCCATCCGCAGCCATGGCAGCTGCTGATGCTGTAGGCGTGCCATGTGGCGACGGTCCGACGCGCGCGACATCGGCGCTGCATCGATTGCGTGGACGGACTTCGGGACCAGGTGCAGGTCCGTGGATTCGACGTCAGTCGAAGCGGGCGTGATCAGCTCGTGGGCTGTGCGTGTAACCCGCGCCAGCTCGACGTACTCGTCGAGCTGCTGCAGGAACGCGTCAGGCTGACAGAGTCCCGGACCGCCGTGCGAGCGGCGAAGCCAGCCGAAACGGGACGAGGACGGCGCCGCAGACGGGGCATCCTCGAGCTGCGGAGTAATGCGCACGAGT